>JALYUS010000505.1 GCA_030853625.1 Chloroflexota bacterium | reverse complement strand
CGACTGCTGCTCAAGATCGAGACGCTCAACCCGCTCCGCTCGTTCAAAGGGCGCGGCGCGGATTATTGCGTCTCCCAACTTCCCGCCGACGCGCGCCTCGTCTGTGCCAGTGCGGGCAATTTCGGCCAGGCGATGGCCTATGCCTGCCGCAAACGCGGCCTCGCGCTGACGGTCTATGCAAGCGTCAACGCGAATGCGTTCAAGGTCGAACGAATGCGCGCGCTCGGCGCGAACGTCGTGCTCTCTGGTGAGGATTTTGATGCCGCCAAGATCGAAGCCAGGCGTGTCGCGTCGCAAACCGGCGCGCGCATGATTGAGGACAGCCTTGATCCCGCCACCGGAGAAGGAGCGGGCACTATCGGGCTTGAACTGCTCGCATACCCCGAGCGTTTGGAAACGCTGCTCGTGCCGCTTGGCAACGGCGCGATGCTCGGTGGGATCGCTAGAGTGATCAAAGCCCGCAGCCCAGAGACGCGGGTAATTGCCGTGCAGTCCACCGGCGCGCCCGCGATGGTCGAATCGTGGCGTGCTGGTCGGGTCATCGTCCATGAACAGATGAATACCATCGCCGACGGCATCGGGGTGCGCGTGCCGGTCCCCGAAGCGCTCGCGGGCTTGTATGGTCTCGTGGACGATGCGCTGCTCGTGCGCGATGAGACGATCATCGCGGGGATACGCCTGCTCCATCGTCACGCCGGAGTGGTCGTCGAGCCGTCGGGCGCGGTCGGTGTCGCCGCGATTCTCGAACACCCCGCACTGTTCCGCGATCAACTCGTTGGGACGATCGTCTGCGGCGGTAATCTGACGGTGGAGCAGATGCATCAGTGGCTGTGAACCACCTTCTCTGTGTCTCTATCAATAATGGAACTCCGCGTAGACCACGTCGCCGGGGATGGTGCGGACGGTGAGGTTCTCGCCGTTGAGGGAGGCGGGGACGGCGCGCTCCGGGCCGGTGAAGGGAACTTTGAAGGCGGAATCGGTCGGGACGCCCGCTTTGACGCCGGGCACGGGCGCGCCGTCGAGCAGATGTTTGTCGCGGCCGGTGGCAACGTAACCGCGCGGGCGGGTGAAGATGATTAATCCGCCATTCGGCGCTGCCGCGTCCTCCACAAGGCGCATCGAGACGACGGAGGACGAGCGCGGGAAGGGCGAGCGGAAGATGTGCCGGACTGCCGCGCCGGGTTGCTCGATCACGAACTCATACGCGGTGGTCGGGCTACCCATGAGGGCGCCCCACGACCCGTCCGTCCCCGTTGTCAGCTGATGCACCGGCGCACCGATCCGCGCGCCCGTTGCCGGGTCTATCTGGAAGACTGAGACGGCGATACCCGCGACGGGCATATTCGTTGGCACTTTGTTCGCGTAGCCGGTGATGAGGCCGGAGAGTCGCACCGTGCTTTCGGGCGTGATGTCGCCAGTGGCGGCGCGCCCGATGATGAAGCGGAACATCTCGGCGAAGGCGCGCGGGCTGAACGCCGTCTCGCGGTGGTCAATCCCGTCGAGGACGATATTCGTCGCACCGTTCAGTTCCGGCGCGTCGTAACCGATGTTCGAGGGCGCGCCCGAAGCGAGGGTCGGCTGCGCGAACTTATCGAATTTGTCGCTGCGAATCGTCATAAAAGCGACACCGGGGACGACCTCGCTTCCGGCGTTCAGTTCCTGCATGAAGGGGCCTGCGCCGTTGAACTCGCTGCTATTGCCGGGCATGCTGAAGACGCCGTGATTGACGCCGCCACCGAGGACGACCTGGCTGACCTTCGCCGCGCCGCCATGCTTGACGAAGTTACGGATCGAGTTTGCGCCGCGCGAGTTGCCGACGAGGATCAGTTTGGCCGCGCCCGTCTGCGCCAGCACCGCGTCTACTTTCGCTGCGAGTTGCGACCGCTGCTCCTCCGTGCCGGACCGGCTCGGTTGCGGCGCCGCATCGTCGTCACGCGCGGTGGGGTTCGGATAATCAATTGTGAAGAGCCGCTCGCGCGCGTAGCCGTTCGATTCGAAGCGCCAGAGCGTCGTGATCCAGAGCGCGGACGAATCGCCGTTGCCGTGAACGAACAGGATCGGTGGATCGGCGCTGCTCGCACCCTTCGTCACCGAGGCAGCCGATGCGGTCGCGGTCGTCGCGACGCGGGCCGCAGTCGGCGGATTGGTCGGTGGGAGCAGCGCGCGAACGGTCGGTGTCGGGGATGCATTGCCGCACGCGGCGAGCAGCAC
>JALYUS010000498.1 GCA_030853625.1 Chloroflexota bacterium | reverse complement strand
TTGACATAATGTTGGAGGCGTCCAACAGTGTGTCCAGCGGTTGTGGTGCAGACACAACATTGCCCCAAGCAGTAGACGACTCGTCTCATCCTCCCAAAGTGCGTCCCCTCAACCCTGAACAGTTACGGTGCGAAACGTCTGTCACGAATCGCCGTTTTGCGCGTATACTAGGACGCGATTTGATGAGATGCGCGAACGCGATGGCGCGCACTTTCGTACGAGCACGGTAAGGGAAAATGAGGAATGGCGCAAACCCGACGCGATTACTATGAGGTGCTGGCGGTCGAACGCGGCGTCAGTGTTGAGGAAATAAAGAAGTCCTATCGCCGTCTGGCACGGCAGTATCACCCGGACGTCAACCGCGAGGACGGCGCCGAGGAGCGGTTCAAGGAGATCAACGAGGCGTACGAAGTGCTCTCGGATGACGAGAAGCGCGCCGCGTACGACCGTTTCGGCCACGCGGGCGTCAATGGTGGCGGGGGCGGCAACCCGTTCGGCGGCTTCGACATCAGCGATATTTTCGACTCGTTCTTCGGCGGCGGACGAAGCGGCGCGTCGCCGAGCGCGCCGATGCGCGGCGACGATGTTCGCGCGACCATCAATCTAACATTCGCGGAGGCGATCTTCGGGGCGGAAAAAGAGGTTGCCGTCACGCACCATGACACCTGCCCGGCCTGCCACGGCACGCGGATGGAGGGTGGCACGCAACCCGCCGTCTGCCCCAAGTGCGCGGGGGCGGGGCAGGTCCGCCGGATGCAGAATACGATCCTCGGCCAATTCATGACGGCGACGACGTGCGATCGCTGCGGCGGCGAAGGCGTATTGATTACTGACCCCTGCACGACGTGCCGGGGTGAGGGCCGGGTGCGCGCGACGAAGAGCCTTTCCGTCTCCGTCCCCGCCGGCATAGACGACGGGATGCAGATTCGCATCGCCGGTCAGGGTGACGCGGGGGTACGCGGTGGCCCGCCCGGCAACTTGTATGTCGCCGCGCGCGTGCTCGCCGATCCAAGTTTCCGGCGTGACGGTCTGACCGTTCATCTGGCACTCCCCGTCAATATCGCGCATCTCGCGCTCGGCGCGGAGATGGATGTGCCGACCGTAGATGGCGTGCCGGAAAAAATCACCGTCCCGGCAGGAACGCAGACGGGCGAGACGTTCCGTATTCGTGGCAAGGGTGCGCCGGATGTCCGTTCTGGGCGCCGGGGGGATCAGATCGTGACCGTCCAGGTCGAGACACCGACCGAACTGACCGATGAGCAGCGCGAACTGATGCGGCAACTGGCGACCGCCTTCGGCGTCCGTGTCCATGAACCGGGGCGCGGCTTTCTGGGCCGCATCAAGGACGCGCTCGGCTAATCCGTCCGGCACACAACGTGCGGTGGCTCACAAGATGACGGAATCGCGTGAGAGTGATTGCCTGTTGCGGGCCGCATCGCTATAATTGCGCGTACAGGATAAGGGAGGCGCTTTGAGCGGTATTGACCGGTTCGAGCGGCTAATGGAGCGGGCGGTAGAAGGATCGGTAGGGAGAATGTTCCGCAGTCAGGTGCAACCGGCGGAAATCGGCAGGCGGCTTGAGCGGGCGATGGAAGCCCGGCCGCTCGTTTCGGTGGATGGCACGATTGTTCCGAACGACTATCGGGTCCATCTCAACCCTGAGGATGCCGTTACATTTAAAGAGATCGAAGCGCCGCTCTGCCAGTCCTTCGAGCAGTGGTTGGGGGAGATTGCCGCCGAGCGCGGCTATCGCTTCATGGGGCCGGTCCATGTCCGGCTCGTGGATGATCCCCAGGTTGGGCGGCGGGATGTGCAAGTCCAGGCGGCGCTCGACGCGCCCGACGCGCCATCACGCCCCATGCCGCGCGAGCGCGAGGAGATGCCGCCGCGCGGCGCGTACCCCCGCGCGGCGGATGAACGCACGCGGCTCGGCGGGCCACCGCCGCGCACCCGGATGGTTGCCCCCGTCGCGGGCGTTCCCGCGCCACACGCGCCCTCCGGGCCATTGCCGCAGGGTATTGTGGCTCATCTCGCCGTCCAAACGGGCGCGTTTGCCGGGCGCACCTTCCCACTCCGCTTTGCGGACATCACGATCGGGCGCGCGCTCGATAACGATGTCGTGCTCGACAGCAATGATGTCTCTCGTCATCATGTCCGCATCGAACCGGCAGGGACGCTGCTGCGCTTGATTGACCTCGGCAGCACGAACGGGACGCGCGTCAATAGTCGCCGCGTGTCGGAGCATCTGCTGCGCAATGGCGATATGGTGGAACTCGGCAGCACGCAGTTGCTCTTTCGGGTCGGCGATCCTGCCGCGTCGCCGTGACGCCGGTCCGGGGGAGCGCATCTCTTGTCCATTGAATACGTTCTCTTCGTCCTGCGTGTGGTCTTTATCTTTGTGCTCTATTTCTTCATTGTGATGATCGCCCGCGTACTCAGCCGCGAAATTACGACGCCCACCGAGATGAATGCGGCAACGAACGCGGTTGTGCCGCCGGGCCGTAGAGGGAGCGTCATTCCAGGGCGGGCGTATCTCGTGATGGTGGATGGCGCGGAATCCGGTATCCTGCGCGGTACGGCGCTCCAGGTCTCCTCGGGAACGCTCGTTGGCCGGGCGGCAGGCGCCGATCTGCAAATTGCCGACGCCTATACATCGAGCGAGCACGCGCGTTTCCGCAGCGTCGGTGATCGCTGGTCGCTTGATGACCTGGAGAGCATGAACGGCTCGTATGTCAACGGTCAGCGCATCCGCGGGTCGCATCCGCTCGCCGATGGCGATACCGTGCAACTCGGGCGGGTCGTCCTTCAATTTGTGCTCCGCCCGCCCACGTAAACAAATGTCCGGTCAACCGAGCGACGCGCGCAGCCAAGAAATTGAGCGACGATCCGGCGCACCAATTTCGCGTTCCATTCGTTATACTGTTTGACGTACGAACGCGGGTTGTGAAGATTGTAAGCACTACGACAACCAGAGGACGGGGCATGGGGCAGCAGCAGAGGGTTTCCCGCCAATCGTCGGCAACAACCGCACAATTTGCCATACCTGCGTGTTTGGATGACGCATATCCCGCGCCGCAGTACGCCGATGAATACGATCATCGGGAAGATTTCGGCAGCGCGCCGCCCGTTTTTGCGAGCGCGGGCGGTCCACGCCACCGGATGCCCGCACGTGCGTTCGCCATTGGCGGGATCGTGATAATCGTCGCACTGTTCGTCGGGCTTGTCGGCTGTCTGGCTGTTAGCGCCTCACTCAACGGCAAACTGTACGACAATGTCTACGTCAACAACCAGAACATTGGCGGTCTGACGCCCGATGCCGCACGCGCGGCGTTGAACGCACGGCTCATCCCCGCTCTCAATAGCCCCATTACGCTGACGAACAACGGGACGCAGTGGACGCCGAAACCGGCGGAACTCGGCATGCGCGTTGCGGTTGACCGCACGGTGGATGAGGCATATCGCGCCGGTCGGAGCGGTGGCCCACTTGGCAGACTCTGGCGTGCCGTCGAGATGCAGCAAGGTGCGAAGCAGTACATCCCGCTCTATCTCCAGGTGGACGATCAGACACTCACGGCCTATCTCGATGGCGTGCAGGCGCAACTCGGCACGCCACAACGCGACGCGTCGGTCGCCGTCCAGGGCAATCAAATTGTCGTGACGCCCGGTACGGACGGGACGAAACTGGACCGCGACGCGCTCAAACAGCAGTTGTTGGCGAGCATGGCGCACCTCACACCCGCTTCGATTGCGCTCCCCGTTACCTTCGCGAAACCGACGATTACCACCGACGCGGCAGAGCAGGCAAAGGCACGTGCGGAGGCGCTCGTTGGGTCGCCACTTGTGCTGACTTTCAATGATAAGCACTGGGACCTGTCGCCGGACGAACTCGTCGGCGCGCTCCGCTTCAATGCGAATCTCGATGTGCGGATTGATGCCGCTGCGCTCATGCCCCGGATCAACGCGATTGCCGATGCGGTGAAGCAGGACCCGCAAAACGCCGTGATCGGCTGGGATACCCACCTCATCGTCAGCCAATCCGCGAAGAACGGGCAACAACTGAATGTCGCGGAGACCGTGAGTCGCATCAACGCATGGAACGGTGATGTCCGCACCCTCGCATTGCCGGTCGAAATTGCCAGGCCGCGCATCACCGACGATGTCGGCGCGCTCGGCATTACCACCCGGCTTGGCGTCGGTGTCTCCAACTTCTCGGGATCGGATGCGGCCCGCGTGACAAATATCAAGGTCTCAGCCGGGTATCTCGATGATACCGTGGTCGCGCCCGGCGAGGTCTTCTCGTTCCTCGACTCGATTGGCGAGATTTCGGCGGCGCGCGGCTATAAGGATGGCTACGTCATTCTCGCCGAGCAGACCGTGCCGGGTATCGGCGGCGGTATCTGTCAGGTGGCGACGACGATGTTCCGGGCGGCGATGTACAGCGGCCTACCGATCGAGGAGCGCAATCCGCATGCGTATATCGTCGGTTATTACCAGCAGGGCGGCTACCCGATCGGCCTCGACGCGGCAGTTTTCTCCCCCGGTGTGGACTTCAAGTTCCGCAACGAAACCGATAAATACATGCTGATTAAGACCGCGATTGATAGCGGTAATCTGTATATCAGCATCTACGGGTCGGACCTCGGCTACAAGGTGAATATTAGCGACCCGATCATCACGAACAAGACGAAACCACCGGATGATGAGTACCAGGTGGATCCGACCCTGCCGTCCGGGGCGAAAAAACAGGTCGAATTCGCCAAGTCGGGCGAAGATGTCGCGCTGACACGAACGGTGCTGTCGAGCGACGGCAAAGTCGTCCGGCAGGCAACCTTCAACACGCACTATCAGGCGTGGCCGAATAAGTTCCTCGTTAACAAGGAGACCGCGCTCGCCAAAACAGTGAAGGCGACAACCGCGCCCAATACGCCCGCCCCAAAGACGAAAGTGCCGGATCAACCGACGAAGACCGTGTTGCCGGCCGCGTCACAAGCCGCGCTGCCCACCAAGCCGCCTGCCACACCCGTGCAGACGAAAAAGCCATAGATTGGCTCCGTGACAAATGCAGGGCTGGATCGTGCGTTTCGCGCAATCGTATGGTAAGGTGCGTCTGGGAACGCCTGTATGTACGTACGGGCAACGGTGGGGAACGCAGAGAGAGCGTATGGAAGGGAAGGGGGCACGCGCGTGCGTAAATTGACTCGTGTGACCAGTGCCGGTGTGGTTGTCATGATGCTGTTTAGTATGCTTGCATCGAGCGGGACATCGGTCAGCGCGGCATCGGATTATTATGCTGATACGGGGCATTATCTCTACGGCCAGTTCCGGGATTACTGGAATGGTAATGGGGGCTTGTTCCGGTTCGGCTATCCGATCACCAAAGTCTTCAACCAGAAATCCACGAATGGCCAGACCTATCCGACCCAATACCTCCAGCGCGCGGTCTTCGAGCAGCACTCCGAAAACAAGGGGACGCCGTTCGAGGTGCTGGGTCGTTTGCTCGGTGTGATTCAGGCCGGGACGAAAGTCCAGACCGATCCGAATTTCAAGCCGGTGACGAAGCCGACGGACGGACGGCTCTTCTTCGATACAACGAACCACACGATTGGCGGCAGCGACCCTGGCAATGCGGCGATTCGCGCGTATTGGGAGGCGGCCGGGAACGGCAATGTCCAGCAGAGCATCATCGTCTTCGGCTATCCGATCTCGGAGCCGTTCGACGAGCAGAATGCCCCCGCCCCGGCGGGTGACGGGCAGATGCACCGCGTGCAGTATTTCGAGCGCTATCGGCTGGAATATCACCCGGAAAACAAGGATCCCTACCGGGTGCTGATCGGGCTGCTTGGCCAGACGCAGGCGGCGAACGACAGCCTCGATCCCGCGCTCCTCGCAACCGAGGCGCCGAATCAGCAGCAGCCGGATTGCATCGGCCAGGGGCCATGCGGCGCGGTGCAGCCGCTCGCGAAGAGTTTCGCTGGCCTGCATGTCAGTGACGGCGCGGACGGCTATGGCTTCAATGTGGATGCAAACGGCCTCGATGCCGCCAGCAAAGAGACGATGT
>JALYUS010000496.1 GCA_030853625.1 Chloroflexota bacterium | reverse complement strand
GCTCGGCCGCGAGCGGGCGGAACTCGAGGATACCGTCATCGCCTACCGCAAGTTGCGCGATCTGAACGACGAGATCAGCGCGACCACCGCGATGGCGGACGAGGAGCGCGACCCGGAAATGGCGGCGCTCGCCCGCGAAGAACTGGGAACCCTGACGACGCAGCGTGACGCACAAATGGAGACGATTCGCCTGATGCTCGTCCCGCGCGATCCGAACGACGAGCGGGACGTGATTGTGGAAATTCGCGCCGGCACGGGGGGCGAAGAAGCGGCGCTCTTTGCGGCGGAACTCTACCGGATGTACACGAAGTACGCGGAGCGGCAGCGATGGAAAGTCGAGCTGATTGATCTCCATGAGACCGGCATCGGTGGCATGAAGGAAGTCGTCTTCGAAGTGCATGGCAAAAGCGCCTTTGCGCATCTGCGCTGGGAGAGCGGCGTCCACCGCGTTCAGCGCGTCCCGGCGACCGAGTCTGGCGGCCGTATCCACACCTCCACGGCGACGGTGATCGTCATGCCGGAAGTTGAGGACGTGGATGTGCAAATCAATGACGCGGATTTGAAGATTGATGTCTATCGTTCGTCCGGTAACGGCGGCCAGAGCGTCAATACGACGGACAGCGCCGTGCGCATTACGCACCTGCCGACGGGGCTTGTTGTCACCTGCCAGGACGAGAAGAGCCAGTTGAAGAATCGGATCAAGGCGCTCGCCGTGCTCCGTGCCCGGCTGTATGACATGGAACTGCAAAAGCAGCAGCAGGCGCTCTCCGCCGAGCGAAAGTCGCAGATCGGTACGGGCGACCGTAGCGAGAAAATCCGCACCTATAACTTTTCGCAGGATCGCGTCACCGACCACCGGATCGGTATGAACCGCTCCAATCTGCCCGGCGTGCTGAATGGGGACATCGAACCGCTGATCGCCGAGTTGCGCGCGGCGGACCAAGCCGACCGGTTGGCGGCGGCGGGACTGGCTGCGGTCTAACATGGCCGCGTCACGGCTGCGCGATCTTCTGATGCGCGGCAGCGCCGCATTGCGACAGGGCGGTATCGAGACGCCGGAACTCGATGCCGCGCTTTTACTCGGCCACCTGATCGGATTGGATCGCGCCACTCTCTACGCCCACATGCTGAACGAAGCGCCACCCGGCGTACCGGACGCTTTCGACGCGCTGATCGAACGGCGGCTGCGGCGAGAGCCAGTCGCGTACCTCACCGGCACGAAGGAATTCATGGGGCTGGCGTTCACGGTCAATGACGCGGTGCTCGTGCCGCGCCCGGAGACGGAATTGCTCGTCGAATGGGCACAGCAATGGCTCGATGCCCACTCCGGAGCGGCGCGCGTCGTTGATGTCGGGACAGGCAGTGGATCTATGGCGATTTCCCTTGCGTCCACGATGCCGTCTGTCCGCATCTTCGCCTCTGACATATCCCGGAAGGCGTTGGCTGTCGCCCGAATGAATGCGCGGCAACATAACATCGCAGGGCGCGTCGCATGCGTCTGTGGTGATCTCATCTCCTGGCTTGGGCGGCCCGTCGAGATGATCCTCGCCAATCTTCCCTATCTCACCGACGCACAAACGAACGCAGCAGATCTCCGCACGGAGCCGCGCGATGCGCTTGCCGGTGGGGGCGGGGATGGATTTGGCTTGTATCGCGCCCTCATTCCCCAGATTCCCGCGCGCCTTCTGCCCGGTGGCGCGTTTGCGTTCGAGATTGATCCATCGCAAGCGGAAATTGCCGCCGCGCTGTGCGACACGACGTTCCCGTCGGCGGTGATCGCCACCCATCGAGACCTCGCCGGATTGGCGCGCTTTGTGACGGTTGAAACTCGACTTGCAAAATGTACTACGTAATGGTACAAGCCTCTCGTGACGATGTATGAATTCTTCTACCACCCGCTCTTTGATCGCGCCGCTCTGCGACTGATGGACGACGAGAACTCTATCGTTCTGGAAGGGCGAGTTGCGTGCCGATCCGCGTGCGGATGCGAGCCGCCACTGAACCCGTACTGACGATGCCGCCGCCCGAAGCCTAGGATGCCGCGCGCATCCACAGAGTGCGCGTGCGACTGGGCCTGACCCAGCAGCACTTTGCGAATGCACTGAATGTGAGCGACAAGACGGTGAAAGCATGGGAACAAGGTATCAATGCGCCAGGCGGCCCGGCACTCCGCCTCTTGCAGATCGCGGAACAGCAGCCGGAGGTCCTTACCCGTACGCGGGGGTCGTCGCCTCCTGCCATTGCGCATCGGTCAGCCAGTGAATGTCCAGTCAGATCGCGATGATGTGCCGCATCGCTGCCCCTACGCATCCATCACGCCATCGCTCTCGTGAAAAGGTGTCAATACCGTTCGCGACGGTCGCACCCCGCGTGTTATGCTGTCCGCGATATGAAGGATGATGGTGATACGTGGGAGGAACGGATGGGACGAACATTCAAGCGATTGCTCGTGACGGGTGGCGCGGGCTTTATCGGCAGCAACTTCGTGCGTCGTACACTCGCGCAACGGTCGTATGAAGTCGTCGTCCTCGATAAACTGACGTATGCCGGGAACCTCGCGAACCTCGCCTCGGTGGAAGCCGATCCGCGTTTCACCTTCATTCATGGCGACATCGCCGATCCCGGTGTTGTTCAGGAGGCGATGCGCGGCTGTGATGGCGTGCTGAACTTCGCTGCTGAGTCCCATGTGGACCGCTCGATCATGGATGGCAGCAACTTCGCGCAGACGCAAGTCGTCGGCACCTTGACGCTCCTTGAAGCGGCGCGGCAGGCAGGCGTTACCTGTTACCTTCAGGTCAGCACCGACGAAGTCTACGGCCATGTCGAGGACGGCGCCTCCCGCGAAGGCGACGCGCCCGCGCCGCGGTCGCCCTACAGCGCGACCAAAGCAGGCGCCGATCTCGTTGTCAACTCGTATCACATCACGCATGGCCTGACGACGGTCGTCACGCGCGGCTCGAACACCTACGGGCCGCACCAATACCCGGAGAAGTTACTCCCGGTCGCGATCACTAATGCCATAGACGGGAAATCCATCCCCGTCTATGGCGACGGGATGCAGGTGCGAGACTGGCTCCATGTGGACGACCATTGCGACGGGATTGACCGGGTATTGCACGAAGGCGTGCCCGGCGAAGCGTACAATATCGGCGCGGAACATGAGGGGTTGGGGCACGGGCGCACGAATCTCGAAGTCCTCCGCGCGCTGCTTGACATACTCGGCATGCCGCACGATGCTCTGCAATTCGTCGGCGATCGGCCGGGCCATGACCGGCGCTATGCCCTCGACTGCGAGAAGTTGCGCGCGCTCGGCTGGCAGGCGGAACTGCCGTTCACGGTTGGCCTCGAACGGACGGTGCGCTGGTACGCGGAGCACCGCGATTGGTGGGAGCCACTCAAGCAGGATGCCGGATACGTTGCCTACTACAACCGAAACTACGGCGACCGGGGAAAACTCGTCGCCGCCCGCTAATCCGGGGGCGATCTTCTTACAGGCAGACCTCGCCGCCGCCAAGACGAGCCATTACGCCGCGCGTGAGAGCGGCGATACCGTCGAACTCGTCGAGCGCCCCGATGGCGGCTTCACCCTCGTGCTGGTTGACGGCCAAGGGCATGGCTTTCCGGCAAAACTGCTCTCATTGCAACTGACATCCAAGGCGGTCGTGCTCATCAAGGAGGGCGTACGGGATGGCGCGGTGGCGCGGGCCGTCCATGATTATCTGCACGCCTATCGTGGTGGCCGTGTCTCCGCGACGCTCGATCTTCTGACGCTCGATCTGGGGACGAACAGCATCCTCATCTCACGTAACGCGGATGTACCGGGCGCGGTCTGCCGCGATGGCGTGTGGTCCCTCTTGCCGACCGTCTCCGGGCCAATCGGCATCCGCCGCCACGCGCGCCCGGCGATTGACCAGTTCGACCTGGCGCTGGGATTGCAGGTCGTGCTCTTCACGGACGGTATCGCATATGCCGGCGAGCGCTATGGCACACCACTCGATCTGCTCGGGGCGCTATCGGCATGCGCCACAGAGTCAGTCAGCGCGCAAACGCTGGCGGATACGCTGCTGGCGGCGGCGATGACCGCCGACCGGGGATTGCCAAATGATGATATGACGGTGATCGCGCTGACGATCACCGCGCGCGCGGAGCGCGCGGTCACGCGCCATTTGTATGCCAATGTCCCGCTCATCCTGCGACGCCGCGATGGATGAGCACGGTAGAGAGGCGGCGGAGCGACGATTGCGGATTACGGTCGTCGGGCACTGCGCGGCGGGGAAGTCCACACTCGTCGGCGCGCTCCGCCGCAATGGCTACGACGCGCACGCCGTCGCGCAGGAACACTCCGGCGTTACCTGGCTCTGGCGGCACGCCGCGTCTGACGTGCTGATCTACCTCGACGTACCGCTCGCGACCGTGCGGGCGCGTCGCGGCGAGGAGTGGCCACAGGCCGTCTACGATGCGCAAGAGATCCGTCTCACGGACGCACGGGCGCACGCAGACCTGGTCCTCGATTCGAGCACGGAATCCATTGCGAAGATGACCGCAGATGCGATTGCGTTCTTACAGGATCGCGCGCCCAAACCTGAATGAAAGAGATTCTCGGAAGCAGTGAGCCGTTCAGCCCTCACCCCCGCCCCCGCCCCGCATGGCGGGCGGCGGGTCGGGGGTGGGGGCCAATCGCTCGGAACGGCCTCCCGCGACTACGCATTCTTGACGTATGTGTCGAAGAAGACGAGGTTGGATTGCACATACTCCTGAAAGCCCGCGCCCTGAAATGAATGGGGCTGGCCCTGATAGGTGTGATATTCGATGGTCTTGCCTTTTGCTGTGAAGGCATCCCGCAGTTTCTCCGCCCACGCAATCGGGCAGATCGGGTCGGCAACGGAGTGGTGGATGGCGACCGGGCAATCCACGCGATCGAGATAATTGATCGGCGACATGCGGCGGTATGCTTCCGCGATCTGGTCGGGCGGCCCGTATTGATCCGTGACCTTGTCCCCTTCGCCGCTACTTCCCGGCGTCGCCCAGCGGGTATGACGCGCGACGTAGTTGTCCATCTCATCGCCGGAGACGGAGCCGTAGAGCGTCGCCGCCTTGATCTGCCCCTGCGTTGTCACAAGAACTTGCTGGGTAATGCCGCCGCCCATGCTGTGGCCCATCATGCCGACGCGGTGCGCGTCCACGGGTGCGACGAAGCGGATCGCGTCGAGAAGATTACGCACGTCATAGGTGTAGCCCGGTTCCAGTTGGTACTCGCCCGTGTCCGATCCCGCATAGTTGCGGTAATCGGTCGCAATCGTGGCGTAACCGTTGGCGGCGAAAAAGAGATCTTCCCGTAATGTGTCGTAGCCGGTGTCATAGGCGTTAAAGGCGAAATGGCCGTGATTGATGAGAAGCACCGGCCACGGCCCGTTGCCCTGCCCGACGGGCAGACACATCAGGCCGGTGATCGTCAGATTATCCGAGCGATGCGAGACGACAAACGCCTCGACGCTATTATCCTGGGCGCCGTAACTATTCCGGACGGTGAAATCGCCGCCATTCTGCGGGCGCTGCCAGATCGAGTCCATATACCGCGCGACCGGGCCGGGCGGGAGGTCATCGGCCATCGTTGGGAGAATGGGCATCGCGGCGGTGAGAC
>JALYUS010000462.1 GCA_030853625.1 Chloroflexota bacterium | reverse complement strand
CGGGTAGACAAAGGCGCCGAAGCGATTCACGAACGAGCCTATGGAGAGAACCCAGAGCGAGCGCGGGAGGGTTCGCAGGCTTTGTAGCAGAAAAGGATTTTGCCCGCCGCACGTTTGGTCGTCCCGACGTGTCACCGCATCCGCCCCTTCGCCAGCATCTCGACTGACCACGGCTCGCGCATCATCGTCGCCGTCCACTGGGGCAGGCAGGAGAGCCTGCTACTACCGGGAAACTCGATTTCGTCGCCCTTCAGAGCGCGCCGACGGCGTTGGGTGCTCCCGCCGCACTATTTCCGGCTGGAAGCATCCCCTCCCGGTAGAGACGGCGCAATACCGGCCGGGCGCCGCTGATCACGAGGAGCAGGACGATGAAGAGTAGCGCCGGTGGCCCAAGCGCCAGCGGCGCCCCGATGCGAGCAGCCAGATACCCCATCCCCAGGTTGCCAAATGACATCACTCCGCTCGCGCTCATCAGGAAGATGCCCGAGATGCGCCCGCGCAGGTGATCGGGCACCGCCTCCTGCATCATCGTGTTGGCGAGCGTCATGAAGAACGTCGTCATCGCCCCGACGATGAAGATAGACATCAGGGCAAGTAGATTATTCATCATCACCGCCATCAACGCCGTCGCGATTCCACTGCCGATGCCGCCGACGAAGAGCAGCGCCCCACGCTGCCGCCGCGAGCGCATCGCCGCCAGCACCAGCGCCGCGACAATCGAGCCAAGCCCCATGGCGGAGATGAGCGACGAATAGATGCCGCCGTTGCCGCGCAGGTTCTGGCTCGTAAACAAGGGGAGCGTTGCATCGAACGCCATCGTCAACAGGCAATGCAGAACGATCACGCCCAGCAGCAGCGCGATCGCGCCCTGATCGCGGATGTAGCGCCCGCCCTCCTTGATTTGCTCGACCACGGAGATCGGCGCGAGGTTGACCTGCCGCGTGATGCGCACGCGCAACACCTGGCCAATCGCCAGCAGATAGATCACGGCGATCACCAGAAAGGCCGGCCCCGCGCCGCGTGAGGCCAGGAGCGCCGCGACGATCGCCGGCCCTGCAAACCGCGAGCCGCGCGTTGCCAGATTGCTCAACGAGAAGACATTCAGCAGTTCATCGCGCGGGACGAGACCGGGCAGGACGGTCTGCACGGTCGGTTGTTCAATCGCCCGGGCGATGCCGGAAAGGAAGACGAGCGGCGCCAGTTCCAACAGCGGCATCGCACCGCGCATCGCCTGAATACCGATGCCGAGCGCGATGATGCCCTGCGCGGCCTCCGTGCTGAGGACGAGGAGGCGGCGATCGGCGCGGTCGGCAAGCAGGCCACCGACCAGCGTGGCGAGGAAGAGCGGCAGCATAGTAGCGAAGGTGACGAGGCCAACCGCGCCGCTACCACCGAGGCGGAAGGCGAACCAGCTGGCGGAGACGAGGAAGGCCGCTTGCCCGATGCTGGAGAGCGTCGTGCCGAACCAGAAGACGCGGTTGTCGCGGAAGCGCAATGAGGAGAGGGGGTTGGCGCGCAGTCGTCGCGGGGTGGGGGCGGCTCCTTGTTGTTCCATCGTATCCTTTGCAGCGAAAAAAACGCGCGAAGCCTGATCGAGATCGCGACAACTCTAGCAGAAGGTGCGGCGGGGAGAAACAAACTCCGGCGCCGAGAGCGCATTCACGCGCCTCGCTTCTGATCGCGGATCAATCGAGCGAGGTCAATCACCTCGCGCATCATCGTTGTTGTTCGCTGGCGCACCCCGGCCTCGATGATCTCTCCCTGCGCGCTGTCCAGTTGGTCGCGGGAGAGAATGACGACCGTGGGGACGACCTGCGCACTGAGGGTGCGGACAGTGTGATAGAGCGCATTGATCGTGTTCATCGCGCTCGCGCCGCCGTAGCCGAGCAGCGCGACCGCCTTGCCGCCGAGATAGCGCGGTTGATCGCTCGCGAGAAATTCCAATGTGTCGAGGACATTCTTTACCGCGCCGCTCACGGTCCCATGATAGGTCGGCGAGCAGATCACGAAGCCATCCGCCGCTCGCACTTCGTCGAGGAGCCAGTGCAGTGTCGCGGGGTAGTCCGGTAACTGCCGCTCGCCATTGTAGAGCGGTAGATCGAGATCGCGGACGGCGGCGAGACCGGTCTGCGCTCCCTGTTCCGCCGCGAGCCGGAGCGCTGCCGTGAGCGCGACGAGACTCATTGAGCCGTGTCGGGTGCTGCCGCCAATGCCGAGGATGCGAACGGGTTCCGATACCGCCGTCATGTGTTTGTCCGCCCTTCTTTGCGCCAGTTAGTGTGATGAGCAATGTGGAGCACGCGTCGCGACCGGCACATACCGCACACCCTCGATTCGCTCGCCAATCCACACGAAGAGATGGCCAACCCAGATTGCAATCGTGCCCCGCGCCTGTGCCGCCTCCGCGAGCAGCATGCGCCGGGCGGCTTCCCGATACCGGTCCTGCATGCGCGACTGGGCAATGACCACAACGGCATCGTACAACATGACCCATCCTGCCTTTCGCGAGCACTGGTTTACACGTCACTGTTCCTCTCGATGCCGCCGACGAGCGCCTGCCATTTCGGCCACGTCACCACACCGATCTCGGGGCGGGGCTGATCGGGCAACATGCTGATGAATTCGAGCGAATGTCCGTCGGGATCGCTGAAATAGACGGCGATGGCCGGCATCCAACCGATGACACACGGCGTCTCGTCCGACGCGCCGTTGAAATCGCGCGGGGTGATTCCCACTGCCCGCAGGTCATCTACCGCCCGGATGATGTCGGTAACCGGCATCTGGAAGGCGAGATGCAGGTGCAATCCGATGGGTGCAGGCGATGCCCAGAGACCGAGCATCGCCGTGCCGGGCGCGCCGATCCAGAGAAAAGCGGCATTGCGCTCCGGCACGGCATACGCGAAGGGCAGATGCAGCACGTCCCGATAGAAATGGATCGAGCGGTCGAGATCGCGCACCATCAGATGCGTCTCGAAGAGTCCCGTGATGTTCATCACCGTCTCCTACCCGAAAAACGCCGCGTACGCCGTTGTACGTTTACTATTCGATTGTCAGCGTAGCACAGTATCGCGAATAAAGCAAGTATTACCTGTTTTTATTTGCGAAACTCCACGGTCGGCGTATACTATGGGAGGAGCGGCGATTGTCTGTGCCGGGAGGAAGACGGATGCCAACGGAAATTCATCCTTCGCTGTCCGCGATGCCGGAGACGCGCCGAGCGATACTGACGCTGCTCAAAAAGCGTGGCTCGGCCCGGTCGGAGGGGATCGCCGCAGCGATCGGTGTGACCGTGAGCGGCATCCGGCAGCAGATGACCGCGTTGGAGCGGGATGGGCTGATCGCGCACTCCGATCTGCGCGATGGGCGCGGGCGACCCAAATTCATCTATTACCTCACGCCGCTCGCTGACAATCTCTTTCCGCGCAACTACGCGGATCTGACGAACGAACTGCTCGAATACGTCGAACAGGCCGATCCGGCGCTGCTGGATCAGATTTTCGACAAGCGGGGCGCACGACGCCTCGAACGCGCCCAACAGCGCACCGCCGGGTTGTCGTTCCCGGAGCAGGTGCGCGTCATCACCGAATTGCTCGATGAGGATGGCTATCTTGCGGCGTTCGAGGCGCAGCCCGATGGGTCCTACCGCATCGTCGAACACAACTGCGCGGTGATGGAGGTTGCCCGGAAGTATGGGCAGGCCTGCCGCACCGAGATCGCCTTTCTCCGCGCCGCCCTCCCCGATGCTGACGTCACCCGCATCGCGCATATGATCGCCGGTCAGCACGTCTGCGCCTATGACGTGCGGCCGAAAGCGCATGGTATGCAATAACCCGCCGTCTCTCTTCTCGTCACTGGACACGTTGCCGATCATGCTGCATGATGCATGCAATCGGTGACGTCTGCCGATGAGGGAGTGACCATGGTATCCACCGCGCGATTCACGCCGCTCAATGGGCATCGGACGCTCGAAGAGCAGACCTATCAGCGACTGCGTGAGGCGATCACGCGCGGGGCGCTGGCGCCCGGCACAAAACTGGTTGGCTCGCAACTCTCCGTCGAGTTAGACGTCAGCCGGATCACCGTCGCGAACGCACTGAAACGGTTGGCCAGCGAAGGGTTTGTCGTCGTCACGCCGCATAAAGAAGCGATGGTCGCGGCGCTCGACCCGGAAAGTCTCAGCGAGGTCTTTGCGATCCGTTACGCGCTCGAGGGCCTTGTGCTGCGTGCGGCTGCCGAGCGAATCACAGAGCCGCAAATCGCGCTCCTGCGCGAGCGTGACGCGGAACTGCGCGCATACAGCATCAGTGGCGACCTGACCGGTTATCGTCGCGCCGAACGGGCGTTTCATATCGGTATCTACGAGGCTGCACATCTCTCTCTCACCGCCGCGATTCTCACCGATTTATGGGATCGCCTCGAACCCTATCGGGGTCGTCGGTATGTCAGTACCGGGCTGCTCAACGCCAACCATGACGAGCATGCAACGATCATTGACGCACTCGCAAATCACGATGGCGTGCGCGCCGCTGAGGCGATGCGGCGTCATGTCGCGAGCGGGTACGAGCGGTTCCTCGATGCGCTGCAACGATCGCTCGCTTGACAGTGACAGAGAGGTCTCCTATGCTGCTGGGGACGATTACATGCAACATGTAAGGGAGTACTATGGCAACAATCCCTCTACACCTCGATGTGCCGGTGGTCGAAGAGTGCGACGTTCTCGTCGTTGGTGGTGGGCCGGCGGGGATCGCGGCAGCGGTTGCGTCCGCGCGCACGGGCGCACGGACGACCCTCGTCGAGCGCTACGGCTTCCTCGGCGGCAACGCGACCGCGAGCCTTGTCGGGCCGTTTATGTCCTCGTTCTCGGACGACGGCGAAGAGCAACTGGTCCTTGGTATTTTTGACGAGATCGTGCGGCGGATGGAAGCGATGGGCGGCGCGATTCACCCCGAACGCGTGCGAGCGGGGAGCGCCGAGGCGGGTTTTTACCTGCACGGCCACGACCATGTGACGCCCTTTGATCCCGAGGCATTGAAGACCGTCGCTGCGGAAATGATTCTCGAAGCGGGGGGCAAATTGCTCCTGCATTCCTTCTTCGTCCAACCGATTATGGACGGCGATCGCGTAGACGCGATCATCGTCGCGAATAAGTCCGGCCTCCAGGCATTGCGCGCCGCCGTGATCGTGGATTGCTCGGCGGATGCCGATGTCGCGGCGCGGGCTGGTGTGCCGTTTACCGTCGGCAGAGATCGTGACGGTTTGATGCAGCCGATGACAATGTTCTTCCGCGTCGCGAATGTAGATGATACCGCCGTGGAGGAATACGTACTCGCGCATCCTGAGGAGCGTGGCGTCCTTTTCAAGTCGCTCGTCGAGCAGGCGAAAGCGCGGGGAGAATTTCCGATTGCGCGCGAGAAGGTCGGCATCTATCGCACACCGCAACGTGGTGTCTGGCGCGTCAACACCTCCCGTATTCAAGGGGTGGACGGCACGAATGTGCAGGATCTCACCCGCGCGGAGATCGAGGGGCGCGCGCAGGTGCATCTCCTGATGCGCTTTTTCCGCGAGCGCCTGCCCGGTTTCGCGAACGCGACGCTGCTCGATACCGCGACGCAGATCGGCGTGCGCGAGACGCGGCATATGCATGGTCGCTACACATTAACGGCGGACGATTTGACCTCGGGGCGGCACTTCGACGATGTGATCGCGCGTTATGCGTATCCGATGGACATCCACAGTCCTACGGAAGCGGGCGGGTACTTCTCCGAGTCGGGCCGAACCGCCAATTCGTACGAAATCCCCTTCGGGTCGCTTGTGCCAACGAAAGTCGCCAATATGTTGATCGCCGGTCGCTGTCTCTCCGCGACGCATGAAGCGCACGCGGCGGTCCGTGTGATGCCGGCGGCATTCGCGATGGGCCAGGCGGCCGGAACTGCGGCCGCACTCTCGGTCGAGCATCGTGTTGCGCCGGGTGATGTACCGGTGCCGCTGCTGCAACGCACTCTGCGTGCTGCTGGCGCCAATCTGGGCCCTGAAACGAACGCCGCAGTCGCGGTAACGCCGTAGATCGTCGTACGAACAGAGAACCGAGAAACCTGGGGAGGGAATTGATGAATCAACCGCACAACCGGACCCTGCACCGCCGCACCTTTCTGACCGTTGCGGGTGCGAGCGCCGCGTCCGCGATCCTTGCCGCCTGCGGCGGCGCGAGTAGCCCGACGAACACCGCAGCGCCGACCGGGGCGACGGCCGCCGTCAAGCCGACGATCTCCGCGACGACCGCTGCGCCATCAGTGGTCGGCACCGCTGTGCCCGCCGCGCCGCAAGCCGTTCCGACGGCTGCCGCCGCATCGAGCGTCGCCGCCGCGAACCAACCGACGGGGACGCTCAGGATCGCCCATCCGAACAAAGTCCTCTCGCTCGATCCGACCGGCCCGAACTCGCTTGAAGGGCCGACCCTGACGATCGGGCGGCAGATTTTCGATCAACTTGTCGTGCGCGATCCGGTGAGCGGCGAATTCAAACCGTCGCTCGCCACAAAATGGGAGACGCCTGACCCAAGCACCTGGACGTTCACGCTGCGCACGAATGCGACCTTTCACGATGGTAGCCCGGTCACGTCCGCTGATGTCAAAGCGACGCTCGACCGCATCTTGCTCATGAAGGGGCCAATCGCGCCGCTCTGGGCGACGCTCGACACGGTCGAGACGCCGGACCCGGCGACGGCGCGGATGAAATTCAAATCGCCCATTGGTACCGTGCTGGCGAGCGCGGCGTTGCTCAATATCCTGCCAGCGGCGAAACTGAACCAGGATGGGTTCTTCCAGAAGCCGATTGGTTCGGGTCCCTTCATGGTGAGCGCGTATAAGCCCGATGCCGAAGTGACGCTCGATGCGAATCCGAAATACTGGGGCGGCGCGCCCCGCCTGCAAACGCTCCGCTTCGTTATCATCCCCGAGGTCACGGCGCGCCTGACCGCCATTGATACGGGCGAAATTGACTTCACCTGGACGATCCCGCCCGATCAATTGCCGAAACTGAAGCAGAACACAAACCTGACCGTCACGCCGACGCCGACCTACACCTACTACTTCATCTGGATGAATGCCAAGCGTCCACCGTTCACGGACCCACGGGTCCGGCAGGCGATGGCCTACGCCGTGGATGTGGATGCGATCGTCAAGGACCTCCTAAGTGGCATCGGCACGCGGATGAATGCGCCGATTCCCTCCACGGTTTTCGGCTACGCGCCGCAAACACCCTATGCCTACGATCCGAAGAAGGCGCAACAACTCCTCTCCGATGCCGGTATCAAGCCGGGTACGGAAGTGGACTTGATCTGGTCGCCGACCGGCGGGCCGCAGATTCAGGAGATCACCGACGCGCTCGTCTCGTATTGGAACGCGGTCGGCATCAAAGTCAAGAATGACCGGCAAGAGGCAGGGGTCTGGCTCGACAACCTCATTAAGCTCAACTGGGACATGGATGTCCAAACAAACTCCGTCCTGACGGGCGACGCGGACTTTACGCTTCGGCGGCTCTATGTCTCGTCCGCGAACCGCAATGGCTACGCGAACCCCGCACTGGACAAACTGCTCAACGATGCCGCAGGAACCGTGGATCAGAAGCAGCGGGCGACGATGTACGCGCAGGCCGACAAGATCATCTGGGACGACGCGGTAGGCATCTTCCCCTTCGAGCTGTTGGAAAACTACGTGTACAACAAGAAAGTGACCGGCTTCACCCCGGTCCCGAACCTGATACCATCGTTCATGAACGTCAGCGTTTCGTAATAATCGAAACAGGGCGAAGGAGCACGCGTGCCTGTTCAGATGATGCACCGCGCCGGGCTGCGTGACACGCGATGACCGCGTACATTCTGCGTCGGCTGGGGTTCTCGGTCTTTGTGCTCTGGGGCGCGCTGACGATTGTGTTCGTCATCGTGCGTGTCGTGCCGGGCGATCCGGCGCAACTGATTGCCGGGCCACAGGCATCGCGGGCCGATGTCGCAGTGCTGCGGCACCGGCTTGGTCTCGACCGCGCGCTCCCGGTGCAGTACGCGACCTATCTTGGACAGGTCGCGCGCCTCGATCTCGGGCAATCGTTGCGCCTCGATCAACCGGCGGTTGCTGCTGTGGCTGACCGTTTCAAAGCGACTGCGATCCTGGCATTGACCGCGATGGTGATCGGCGGCGTACTCAGTTTTCCACTGGGGATCGTCGCCGCGCTTCGTCCCCGCTCAGTAATAGACGGTCTCGTCTCGGTCTTCTCGCTGCTCGGCCAGTCCGTGCCGAGTTTCTGGCTCGGTCTGATGTTTATTCTGATCTTCGCGCGCCGGTTGCGCTGGTTTCCCAGCGCGGGCATCGGTGGCTGGAAGCACCTCGCGCTCCCGGCGCTCACGCTCGCGCTGCCGCTCGTCGGCATCCTGACGCGACTGATCCGCACGGGGCTGCTCGAAGTCCTCGGCGAGGAATATATCCGCACCGCACAGGCGAAGGGACTAACGCCGCGTGCTGTGATCACCCGGCATGCGTTACGAAACATGTTCATTCCGGTCATCACCGTTGCCGGTCTCCAGTTAGGCCAGTTGCTTGGCGGCGCGGTGATCGTCGAAACCGTTTTTGGCTGGCCGGGGGCGGGTCAACTGCTCGTGCAGGCGATCAGTAACCGCGATTACCCGGTTGTGCAGGCCGGGGTGCTGTTCATCACGGGAGGATTCATCCTGATCAATTTGCTCGTTGATCTCAGTTACGGCTATCTCGATCCGCGGATTCGCTACCGATGAGCGCCGATCGCTCGCCCAATCTCCTCGCTCATCCATCCGAACGCGCAGCGGAGACCGGCGCGGGAGCGCAACCGGAGCACACGACGCTCGCACGCGCGCACTCCCGTCGCAGGGGCGTGGCGCGACGGATCGTCGGCCCGGCGATTCCGCTTGTCCTCTACGTCATCATCGCGGTGGTGGGCCCGCTGCTCATTCCCTATGACCCGATCACGGTGCGGATCGGGCAGCGCCTGAAGCCGCCCGGTTCGGTGCTCCAGGATGGCACGCACGCCTGGCTCGGCACCGATCAGGTCGGGCGGGATGTGCTCGCCCAGGTCGTGCGGGGCGCGCGCGTCTCGCTTGTGATTAGCCTTGCGACGGTGATCGTGGCGGGCCTCGCCGGTTCCGCGCTCGGCATGATTGCAGGCTATTTCGGTGGCTCGGTGGATACCGTCATCATGCGGCTGGCCGATATTCAACTCGCGTTTCCCTCGATATTGCTCGCCATCCTGATCGCCGCAGTGCTGGGGCCGAGCATCGCGAATGTGATTATTACGCTTGCCCTGACGCGGTGGGTGACGTTCGCGCGCGTGGCGCGTGCGACGACGCTGACGACAAGAGAACGCGAGTTCGTGACGGCGGCCCATGCCAGTGGAGCGAACGCGCCGCGTATCCTCGGTCGGCATATCGCGCCCTCGGTCGTCGCTCCGTTCCTGGTGATCGCTACGGTGGAAATGGGGTTGGTAGTGATCGCGGAGGCATCGCTCAGTTTCCTCGGCCTCGGCGTGTCAGGTGCGCAGCCGTCGTGGGGTTTCGTGATCGCCAACGGGCGCGATTACCTGAGTAACGCGTGGTGGATTTCGACGATGCCGGGACTGGCGCTTTGCTTCGTTGTCCTCAGCGTCGGCGTCTTTGGCGACCGCGTGCGCGACGCACTCGATCCTCGAACGGCCCGGTAGCCCCGGCAGAGAATATCAATTGGCTCCAGGGTATTGACAGGCCCATAGTGGGGGTGTATATTCCCTAAGCCGTCGGACGAACGGCATGCGCAAGGGGCCAAAAAGAGCCGCCTGTAGGCGGATTTTTTATCCCCGGTACGCGCGCCCATTACCAGCAGAGGGGAAGGGAGAGAGGCAGCAGTGCCGAAAGTATCCACAGCGATGTGGATGCGAGAGATATTGGTTTGAGAGTTTGATCCTGGCTCAGGATAAACGCTGGCGGCGTGCCTAATGCA
>JALYUS010000430.1 GCA_030853625.1 Chloroflexota bacterium | reverse complement strand
CATCGTCGGTCGTGTACGGACCTTCTTCGGCAATCGGGTTGCCGAAGACATCACTGTCACCGTTCGCGGCGTACCACTGGAAGATGCCACCGGCGATACCATGCCCGGTCGCGGCGACGTACCGGCTCTTCGGGGTGTTGTCGAAGGCGGCCACCTTATCGTATGGGCCATTCACTTCCGCAAACCATGAACCGAGCGGCGCGAGCGCGACGCTGTTGCTGTCCGGTAGATACTCGACGAGCACACGCTCGAAGTATTGATAGATATGCTGCCCATCGTCCGCCTTGCGCACGAACACCTCGGAGAGCGGATAGCCGAGGGCCGGGACACCGCCCCTGGCATTCCAATATTTGGCGATCACGTCGGGCATGTTGTGGCCCGTCTGTGCGACGAAGGTGTAGCCACGGCCGAGGTCGGTCGCGCGGTCAAGCGGCGGCGCGGCGGAGACACCGAGGACGGGAGCGTTGCTGAGATCAATGCTGCCCTTCGGCGCGCTGACGGCCTTTGGCGTCGGCGCCGGTGCGGGAGCGGGCGTCGGTGCGGCGCTGCTGGCCGATCCATCATCCACGAGCCAGAGAAAGGTGACGTCAACGTAATCGGCATCCCTTAAGCCAAGATCCGCGTACGTTCCGTCGCCGATGTCAATACCGCCCGGCGCGGTGACGGTCAGGCCCGTACCGCTCTTGCCGCCATTGTTGCCGCTATCATATGCCGCTTTCGCCTGCGGAACGCCGCGCGGGATGCCCTTGTAGGTACGAACATCGCTCGGATTCCAGTAGTCGTCGTCGTTGTTCCACGGCCCAATATCCAGGACAGGCGCGGTCACGCTTCTGCCCTTATAGGCGATTTTAACGCTCTTATTGAGGGCCTTCGTGGAGGGGAGGGCGACGAAATGGTCGTTCGGGGTAATGACGTGCCCCGATGAGGTTCTGCCGCCAACGAGACCCTCGCGCGTCGCATAGACACGGAACGTCACGCTCGACGCGCTCTCGGCCACGACGGTGGACGATGCATTCGATGGCTGTGCGGGCGCTGCCGCAACAGGATGTGCCATCAGAGAAGGAACGCCGCTGGCGATGGCCGCGAGGGTCATGAGCACCAGGCGAATGATGCGAGTGCCGGATTCGCGCCTCATGCGGACGATCCGCATCACTACCTCCCCAACGCGCACCACCACACCGGAAACCATTGTGTGGCAGCGCTCCCCAGATACCGTCCGGCGCGTTCACCCGGTTTTCTCCAACCGGTATTCGCAAACGCGCGGTGCAACGCTGCGCACGGTATCATGCTCGCGCGCCTGATGCAAATTAGGGAGGTTCGGAGTTCGCAGGTTCGAGGTTCGTGGGACTCCGAACCCCGAACTATTACACTCCTCGCTTGTTGCGCGGATCGAGGGCGTCGCGCAGGCCGTCGCCGAGGAAGGTGAAGGAGAGCATCGTGAGGGCAATGGCGATGCCGGGGAAGATGACCTGCGTCGGTGAGTAAAAGATCGCCTGCTGACCGTCATAGATCATTGCGCCCCACGACGGTGTCGGCGGAATGACACCGATGCCGAGGTACGAGAGCGCGGCTTCGGCGAAAATCGCGCCGGGGACACCGAACGTCACGGAAACGAGGATCGGGCCGAGCGCATTGGGGATGAGATGCTTCCAGAGAATTCGGCCCGGTCCCGCGCCGAGCGCTCGCGCCGCCTCGACATACTCGCGATCCTTCAGGCTGATGATCTGGCCGCGCATCAGCCGCGCGTCGCCGACCCACGATGACAATCCGATTGCGATGAAGATGATGAACAGGCCGCCGAGCAATTGCTTGATCGGGCTTTCCCGCAGCGCGGCGGAGAGCAGGACGATCAGCAGCAGGGTTGGGAACGCGTAAACGATGTCAATCAACCGGCTGATCAGTGTGTCCACCCAGCCGCCGAGATAGCCGGCAATCGCACCGAGCGGCACGCCGACGATCACAACCACCAATTGCACGACGAGACCCACCGAAAGCGAGATGCGAGCGCCGTAGAGGAGACGCGAGAGGACATCGCGCCCGAGATTATCTGCGCCCAGCACTCCCGCCGCGCCCGGCCCCGCGTTCGTATGCCCGCTATGGACGACGTCCTGATAGCCGTAGGGTGCGAGGAGCGGCGCGAAAATCGCGATCAACGCGAGAACAGCGATAATAATCAGCCCGGCGACGGCGAGTCTGTTCTTGCGTAGCCGCCGCCAGGCGTCGCTCCAGAGACCGCGATTCTTCCGCGGGCCAAGCAGCGCGTCTACCTGGGCTGCTGGCGCCGCGATGGAGTGCGCTGCGGTTGACGCCGGGATCTTCTCGCTGCCTTCATGTGCTGCCACCGTGCCGACACTCCCTAACTGTACCGCACGCGCGGGTCAATCACGCCGTAGAGTAGGTCAACGATCAGATTCGCGAACATGAGGATCACCGCGTAGAGCAGGGTCGTTGCCATAATGACGGGGTAATCGCGCTGCTGAATGGATTCGAGATATAAACGCCCGATACCGGGGATGCTGAAGACATTCTCGATGATGAATGAGCCGGTGAGCAGCCCCGCCGTCAGTGGTCCGGCCACCGTCGCGACGGGGATCAGCGCGTTGCGCAGCATGTGGCGGATGACGACCGCCCGCTCCGGCAATCCCTTCGCGCGCGCCGTCTGCACGTATTCCTGATTCAGTGCATCGAGCATCGAGGAGCGCGTAATCCGCGTGAGGAAGGCCAATGGCGTAAAGGCGAGGGTGATCACCGGGAGAATTGCCAACTTCGGCGTACCCCATCCTTGCGTCGGAATCAGATGGAGTTTGACCGAAAAGAGAATCACGAGCAGGATGGCGAGGACAAAATTCGGAATGCTCGCGCCACCGGTCGCGATCAGGAGCGATACGTAATCCGCCGCCCGGTTCTGGCGCAACGCCGCGATTACACCGAGGGGGATCGAAACAAGGAGAATCAGCAGAAGCGCGAGGACGCCGAGCGTCACTGTCTTCCCTAACCCCTGCTTGATAATCGTGCCGACTGGCGTGTCCTGCTGCACTTGTATGGAGACGCCGAAGTCGCCGCGCAGCGCGTGCGCCACGTACCGAACGAATTGCACGGGCAACGGCTGATCCAACCCATACTTGGCGTTCAGTGTCGCGACCACTTCAGGGGACGCGCGTTTGCCGAGTCCCGCGCTGTCGAACGGGCCACCGGGCGTCGCCTTCATGACCAGAAAGGTGATGATCGCGACGCCGAGCAAGGTTGGGATCAGTTGCAGGAGCCGACGAACGACATAGCGATACACATGCGCTCCTCAAATGATATGGTGGCGATGGCATAATGTCTTCGTAGAGGCGGTGCTTGAATCACCCTCTCGCAGTGGCTGAATGCAGATGGAGAAGGGAGGGCGGTCAAATCCGCCCTCTGTGCCGTGCCGCTGCTATTTCGTGAATTGATAGCCCCGGAAGGCGTGCTGATCCCCAATGTAGAACGAATCCATCGGATTGATGACCGCGCCCGCCAGGGTTGGCTTGTGGACATAGAACCACTCGCGGTTGTAGATCGGGCCGACCGCGCAGTCGGTATCCACGATGATCTTCTCCGCCTGGCTATAGAGCGCGAGGCGCTTCGTAGTATCCTGCTCGACCGACGCCTGTTTGAACAGGGAATCCACCTGCGCGTTTGAGTAGTTGTACGAGTTGTTGCCGCCGTTCGTCCCGAAGAGTTCCGGGAGCCAGTCCTGCGGATCGGGATAGTCGGCAGCCCACCCGCCAGTCGTCAACTGGTACTGCTTCTTATCGGAGACCAGCGAGTCGTAAACTTTCTGTTCCTGCGGATCGAGTTGCAGTTCGACACCGAGGTTCTGACGCATCTGCGCCTGAACCGACTGCGCGATTGCCGGGCCGTCGCCGGCATTCACGAACGTCAGTTTCGCGCTCAGACTCTTCGGGTCAATTGCGGCATCGCTGAGGATTTTCTTCGCCTTTGTGGCGTCGAATTTATATTGGGAGCCGATGTCTGCATTGTACCCCGGTTCGCCGGGTGCGATCCATGCGGTTGTTGGCTTGCCGATGGTTTTGAGCACATCGTTGATGAACGTCTGCCGATCCATAGCGGTCGCGAATGCCTTGCGCACCTCCGGCTTGTCGAACGGCGCCATCTTGCTATTGAAGGAGAGCGCGAAAGTCGTCAGTTGCGGGCCGCGCAGGATTTGACTCTTGTACGACGAATCGCTCAACACCTGCTGTCGGTTCCCGGTCGGCACATTGATCAGGTCGAGTTCGTTGTTCTGATATGCCGTCCAGATCTGGGCCGGGTCCTTGATGATCTTCGCCTCGACCTGGGTGAGGAATGGCTTCTCGCCGGTGTAGTTCGGGTTCGGCTTGAAGATGAGATTCTGGTTGCTCGTGAAGGTATCGAGGATCCACGCGCCGTTGGTGACATGGTTCTTCGGCGTCTGCCACCAGTTCGCGCCGCCCGCCTCGACGACCGCCTGCTTGAGTGGAGCGAAACCCCAGAGCGAAAGAATCTGCGTGAAGACCGGCTGCGGGCTGGCGAGTTTGAAGACAACCGTCGTATCGTCCGGTGCGGAGATACCGAGTTTGTCCACGAGCGGTTGCAGCGTTTGCGCGGTCGGCGTCGCGTTCTTCGTCGCGGCGTAGAGTTCCTTGTATCCGGCGATGTCCGAGGCGAATGACGCGTAGTTGGAAGCAGTTATCGGGTTGATAAACCGCTTGGCCGCGTAAACATAATCCTTCGCCATCACGGGCGAGCCGTCAGAGTATTTTTGGCCCGGCCGAATCTTAACCGTGTATGTCAGGCCGTCCGAGGAGATGCCCCCGTTCTGCTGCGTCGGCACCGCCATAGCAGCGCGCGGGATCAGGTTGCCCTTGTCATCGAATGAGTAGAGGGCATCATACAAGAGGTGGATAAAAGCGATGTCCGCCGCATACTGACCAACCGCCGGATCAAGGGTTTTCGGGTCCCCGGCAGCGACGATGCGCAATGAC
>JALYUS010000429.1 GCA_030853625.1 Chloroflexota bacterium | reverse complement strand
GCGTCGCTCGTCCAGATTTTCTGCCCGTTGATGACGAACACGTCGCCGTCCCGGTCGGCGCGGCATTGGAGGCTGGCGAGGTCGGACCCGGAGTTCGGCTCGGAATACAACTGGCACCAAATCTCTTCACCTGTCAGCATCTTCGCGACATGATCGCGCTTCTGCTGCTCGGTGCCGTGGTGAATGAGCGTCGCCACGTAGATATCAATGCCGAGGCCGTCCAATCCCACGGGGGCATTGGCGCGCGCTATCTCCTCAGCGACGATTGCCTGCTCCATCGGCCGCGCCGGATGGCCGCCATATTCCTCCGGCCATCCCGTGCCGCGATAGCCCGCGTCGTACAGCCGCCGATGCCATTGCTGCTTCTCCGCCAGTGTTTCGCGTTTCGCGCGCGGCACGTTCGCTTCCAGCCAGCGGCGCACCTGCTGGCGATAGGCGTTATCCGCCACCGTATACGTGAGATCCATCTCGATGCCTCCCTCGTCCGTCGCTACCCCGCATCGCCACTTTCGGGAACGGTCAGGGCGGGCAACTCCTGCGCTCGTACGAGCGCATTGAAGCGCGGCACGTCCCGGCCAAACACGGTGTCCAGCCGTTCCAATTGCTGATCGAGCCACTCCGACACCGACGCGAAGACCTCGGACGACTGTTTGGTCGGCGCGCTGTCCGCACCCGTCACGACGCCCAACAATGTGCCGAGTTTGACATTGAGTTTGGATGGCGCGGTCAATGCATCGCGCGAGGATTTCCAGCGCGTCTGCACTAACTCTTCCTCAACGCTCGCCAGCGCTTCCCGCAGTTTCTTTGCCGCCTCGATAAGTGCTGAGTGCTGAGTGCTGCCCGCTGCCGACTGTTGTTGCATCGCCCGTTGCTCCCAGCCATCTGCCTGGGCGCGCATGGCGCGGATTTGCATGATCGCGTCGTTCGTCTCCGAGAGTTTATCTCGAATTTGCAGGGCGAGCGCGAACTGCGCGCGGAGGTCTTCATCGCTCGCCGTGACACGCGGATCCTTGCGGATTTCGAACGACTGGATCGAAGACGCATCTCCGACCGTGAGGCGCACCTGATATGTGCCGGGAGGCGCAAGCGGCCCCGTGACGCCGCTGGAGCGATAGATCGCGTTCTCGACGTTGCGCGCGTCTGGGTAGCGCATGTTCCAGACAAAGCGGTTCAGTCCCACCTCCTTCGGTACGGATTTCTCTTCCGCCGCACCGCGCGTATTCTTCTTTTTCTCGGCTTGCGCCGCTTGCTCGTCGTCGGGCTTGCTCCGATACGTTTTGATCTCGTTGCCGGCCTTGTCGAGGAAGGTGAGGGTCACATCGCCCGCCGGTTTCTCGTGGAGATGATAGGAGATGACCGCGCCATCGGGTGGATTCTGCCCGGCGTCGAGCAGTTTTTGGCCCTTCTCGCCGTTCGGGCGGATATGTTGGCGGAAGGTGTAGGTCGTCGTGCCGACCGGCTGATAGGTCTTGCCCGGCCCCGCGCTCCCCTCGAAGCCACGCAGTGTCCGGTAACGGATCGCCGGCCGCGGAGCAAAGAGATGCGCGTTCTCCGCGAGAACGTCTGGTGTGAGCGCGTAGAGCGGCGTCAGATCGTCCAGAATCCAGAATGCGCGGCCATGCGTTGCGACGACGAGGTCTCCATCCTTGACCACCAGATCGTGGATCGGCACGACGGGTAGATTGAGCCGCAAGGATTGCCACTGCGCGCCGTCATCGAACGAAACGTATACCCCGGCCTCCGTGCCCGCGTACAAGAGGCCGCGTCGGTTCGGGTCCTCGCGGATGACGCGGGTGAATTCGTCCGCCGGGATGCCCGCCACAATCTTCGTCCACGTTGCGCCGTAGTCAGTCGTCTTGTAGAGATAGGGCGCGAAGTCGTCGTGGCGATGGCGGTCCACCGCGACATACGCCGTCCCCGCATCGTGTGGCGATGCCTCGATGATGCTGACGAGCGACCACGTCGGTAGGTCGGGCGGCGTGACATTTGCCCAATTCTTGCCGTTATCACGGGAGACATGGATCAGCCCATCATCGGAACCGGCCCAGAGGATGCCGCGTTCAATCGGGGATTCAGCGAAGGCGAAGATCGTGCAGTACCAGTCCATGCCGTTGCTGTCGGTCGTAATCGGCCCGCCGGACGGTTCGAGTTTGGTTGGATCGTTGCGGGTGAGATCGGGCGAAATCAGTGCCCAACTCTGCCCCTCGTCCGTCGAGCGGTGGACGAACTGCGAGGTGATGTAGAGCGTGTCCACATCATGCGGCGAGATGAGGATTGGGAAGGTCCACTGGAAGCGGTACTTAATGTCCTTCGCGCCCCAGCCCGCCGTTTCTTCGGGCCAGGCGTGGATATTCTGCCGCTGGCCGGTGCGATGGTCATAGCGGGTAATTACCCCCGCGAAGTTGCCCGCGAAGATGATGTTCGGATCGTCGGGCCGGACGGCGATGTAACCACTCTCGCCGCCGCCCACTTCGTAGGTGTCCACCTGGGTAATCGCGGCGAGTTTCGAGCGGCTCGGCACGCTGATCGTCGAGTTGTCCTGCTGCGCGCCGTAGAGGCGGTAGGGCGTTTGATTGTCGGTCGTGACATGATAGAACTCCATCGTCGGCTGGTTGTAGATCGTGGACCACGATTCGCCGCCGTTGAAGGAGACGGTCGCGCCGCCGTCGTTGCCCTGAATGATTCGCTTCGGGTTCTTTGGGTCAATCCAGAGGTCGTGGTAATCGCCGTGCGTGCCCGGTACCTGCGTGAAGGTCTTGCCGCCATCGGTGGATTTCCAGCCGTTGAGATTCATGATCCAGACCGTCTCCGCGTCCTGCGGATCGGCGAAGATGTGCATGTAGTACCAGGGCCGCTGCCGCACCTCGCCGCCCTCGTTGACGCGCTGCCATGTCTCGCCGTAGTCCTCAGAGCGCACGACCGCGCCCTCCTTCGCCTCGATGATTGCCCAGACGCGGCCCGCTTTGGCGGGCGAGGCGACGATGCCCATCCGGCCAAGGACCCCCTGCGGCAGCCCCGGCTTGCGCGTAATTTCCTCCCAACTGTCGCCACCGTCCGTCGAGCGGAAGAGGCCGCTCCCCGGCCCGCCGCTGATTAACTCGTGCGCGCGGTGGACGCCCTCCCAGAAGGCGGCATAGATGATGCGCGGGTTCGTCGGATCGAGTGAGAGATCAACGACGCCCGCTTCGGGGCTGCGGAACAGGATCTGCTCCCACGTCGCGCCGCCGTCTCTGGAGCGATAGACGCCGCGCTCCGCGTTCGGCCCGTGCGCATGCCCGAACGCGCCGACGTAGACGAGATCGGGGTTCGTCGGATGGACGCGCACCTTGCCGATGTTGCGTGTCTCCGTCAGCCCGCAGTGCTTCCACGTTCGCCCGCCGTCCGTGGACTTGTAGACGCCGTCGCCGTGCGAGACATTGCTGCGGATCGTGGATTCGCCCATCCCGACGTAGATGACATTCGGGTCGGACGCCGCGATGGCGAGCGCGCCGACCGACGCACGTTTGAAGAAGCCGTCCGAGATATTCTCCCAATACGTGCCGCCATCCTCCGTCTTCCAGATGCCGCCGCCCGTCGTGCCCATGTAGAAGGTGGCGAACTCGGTCGGATGCCCGGCGACGGCGATCACCCGCCCGCCCCGGAACGGCCCGATCGGCCGCCATTCGAGTGCCCTGAGCGCCGACGGCTCGACACCCGCCATCATCGTTTCATCCGCCATTCCCTACTCCCTTCGTTCTGATTTCCCTCTTTGCGTCCTCTGCGTTCTTTTGGGCGCCCTCTGGGCAGTATTTGCGGTTTTTCCCGGTTTCCGTCGGTTTCTAAAACATCCAGTGGCCACCGTCTACCATGATCGTCTGACCGACGATATAACTGGATTCGTCGGAGGCGACGAAGGCGATCACGTTGGCGATCTCCTCCGGCGCGCCGAGCCGGTCGCTGGCAATTGTCGCCATCTCCTTTGCTTTCTGCGCCGGGTCGCGCCGCTCCCAGTCGTCGCGGCCCCGCTCGCTGAGGATGAAGCCCGGCGCGACGACGTTGCAGGTGACGCCATAGGGCGCGAGTTCGACCGCGATCTGGCGCATCATGCCATGCAGGCCCGCTTTCGCGGCGGCGTAGGGGACGACGTTCGTACGACTGTAACTCCGCCCCGCGCCGGAGCCGACCGAGACGATCCGCCCCCAGCGTTGCGCCTTCATGATCGGTGCGACCGCCTTGCAGAGAAAAAAGGGCGCATCCATGTTGAGCGCGACGACCCGACGCCACTGCTCGATCGTCACCGCCTCGATGCCCCGGCCCGCGTCGAGGACACCGCCTGCCACATTGACGAGGATGTCAATCCGGCCAAACTGGCGGTGGAGATCGTGAACAAGACGCAGATCACCGTCGGCGTCGGTCACATCATGGACGATCGCGGTCCCATCCAGGCTCGCCATGACCGCCTGAACATGCACTTCTTCGATGTCCACACCGATGACGTGCGCCCCGCGCTCGGCCAGTTTCCGTACCGTCGCTTCGCCGATCCCTTGCGCCGCGCCCGTGACGATCGCGATCTTGCCCGTCAAGTCTACGCCCATTGCCCATCTCCCTTCACGATTGGCGGTAACGGCCCTCTCGCCGCGTTGCGGGCGCTCGCGCTTATTCCATACCGAACGCGGCCAGTGTATCAGCATCCGCGTGCCGAACAACGCGAAGCGCCCAACAAATGAACGCGCGATGCAGCAGGGGAAATCCGGCGCTGTTTCGGGGGACTAAAGAGAAAATATGGCTACCCATCACATTTTGAACCCCTGTCCCGTTATCATTGGTGAATGGCGTTCGCGGTCGGTAAGGAGGAAGACAGAAACGGCGGGACGAGTACCACGACACAACGGTCGCCCCGCCATCCCGACAACGAACGACACGCTCGCAGACCTGACCACGAAATCCCGCGCCGCGCCTGAAAAGCGCCCCCATGCGTCCCATGTTCTCGACGCTCCGCGACGGTTCATTGAGACGGTGGTAGCGGGTCCCCACAACGTACACTTCTTCTGCCCTGTCCCCCTTTTGTTTCGGTGGTGGCGCCCCTCCAGCGTCACCACCCTCCTCATTTAAGAGGCCGAGAATTGCGGACGGCGTGGCGATGCCCCTGCTGCTTCCTGCCTGCTATACTGGCGGCGATTGAGCGATACGGTTCTCTAACTACTGTCCACTGTCTACTGCTTACTACCCACTGAGGGAGGCGCGATGCCGGAGATGTACGATGTCGTCGTGGTGGGAAGTGGCAATGCCGGTTTTTGCGCGGCGCATGCGGCACGCGAGCATGCCGAACGCGTGCTGATCGTCGAGAAAGCGCCGCAGGCATGGGCGGGTGGCAACAGTTACTTCACGGCGGGCGCGACGCGGATCACCTATACATCGCTCGATGACCTGCGCCCAATCCTCGATGATCTGACAGACGCGCAGGCGGCACATGTCGAGTTACCGCCGTATACCCCGGAACAATTCATGGCCGATATGGTCCGCGTCACCGATGGGCGGTGCGACCGCGCGCTGGCCGCCATCCTCGTCAATGACGCGGCGTCGGCCGTTCAATGGATGCACGCGAAGGGCATCCGCTGGAAGTTGATGTACGAGCGGCAGTCGTTCATGGTGGACGGCAAAGCCCGCTTCTTCGGCAATTTGCCGCTCGGCACGGTCGGCGAGGGTAAGGGGCTGATCGCCCAACACACGGCCGCCGCACTCGCCAGCGGCATCGCCATTCGCTACGATACGCCGGTCGTGGGGTTGCTCCGGGACGATCATGGCGGGGTGTCGGGCGTCGCGGTCCACGGTTCGGAAGGGCGCGCGGAGATCAGGGCGCGAGCGGTCGTGCTGGCGAGTGGCGGCTTCGAGGCGGACCCGATGCGGCGTGCCGCCTACCTCGGCCCGAATTGGGATGTCGCCAAAGTGCGCGGCACGCCCTACAACACCGGCGAGGGTTTGCAACTGGCGTTGGATACGGGTGCGCAGCCCTACGGCCACTGGAGCGGTTGCCACGCGATTCAGTGGGATGCGGGCGCACCGCCCACCGGTGACCGGGAGATCGCGCATCGCTTCTCGAAGCAGTCCTATCCGATTGGCATCGTCGTCAACCGGGAGGCGGCGCGCTTTCTGGACGAGGGCGCGGACTTTCGCAACTACACC
>JALYUS010000421.1 GCA_030853625.1 Chloroflexota bacterium | reverse complement strand
ACATGCTCGCGTTCAAAAATCTGGAACGAGACATCGCGGAAAACCTCCGCAACCCCGAAATGCTTGGTGAGATTCTGCACGGAAAGAATCGTCGCGCCTGACACCGGTGATTACCTACCCTCTGCCCCCTCCGTCCCTCTGGCGTGGGAGGGGGTAACTCAATGACACGTCCGTGTTTTTCCCGTAAGCCTCGATCTTTCCGAGGCTCCCTCCCCCCTCCTCGCAGGAAGGGGGTCGGGGGGTTAGGTAGACAGGATACCAAAAGAAAGCCCCGGTGACCGTAGTCACCGGGGCCAGCAGATTCCGAGGAATCTCCTTACGGATTACCCTGCCTGGCTGGCGATGAGATCGAACGGATAGGAAGCCGTCCGCTGCGTCGAGTCACCACGCGCCGAGAAGTATTGCCGTCCCACCGGGATGCGACCATCTACCCCCGCCGGGTAGGCGATCTGGTAGAGCGCCGCGTCACCGAGGATCGCCTTGCCAGCCTGATAGTTGATCGGGCCGGGGAACAACTGGATCACCACCACCGCTGCCCCTGCCTCGTTCGCCTTGACGGTGGCGAGGAAGTGGGCGGTCTGATCGGGGAAGGTCTGCCAGAAGGTGACCGTCTCGTTGGGGCGGAAGTCCCGCGCCGTGAGGAGGAGATAGTCACTGGCGAAGAAGGAAGGAAGTTGCGGGAAGGTGGCGTTGGCGACCGCCTGCGGAGCGCCGACGAACGAGGCCGTCAACGTGCCGATGCTGCTCTGGCTGCTGATGCCACCGGGCAGGACCAAGAAGGAGCCAGTCATCACGTAGTTAGACTGGTTGCCGCGGCAGGAGAACGTGTGCAAACCGGTGGGGAACTTGCCGGTGAGCAAGTCGAGTTGCAACACCGCGCCACCGCCATCGTCCGCCGTCAGCGTGCTGAGGGAGACGACGGAGCCATCGGGGTAGGTATCCCAGAAGGTGACGAACTCACCGGGGATCATGCCATTGCAGGCGATGTCGACGTTCGGGTTGTCGACGACGCCGGTGGGAGAGAGACCGGGATCAACCTGCTTGGATGAGGTGCGATGACCGATCGTCGTGTAGACGGCCAGCGTCCCCGTCGAAGTCGTTGAACCATCCACGAAATCAGGGCCTGAAGGCGGAATGATCTTGATCGTTGACGTTGCCTTCTGTAGGCTGACGCGACCAATCGCCGTCACGGTATAGGAACCGTACGGAATCGCGCCCGTCGCGAACTCTGCTGGCAGGGTGAAGATGTTGTTCGTGAACTGCGTGCCATCCGTCGCACTCCCGGTCGTCGTCGGGTAGTTCTGAAATTGGTCGAAGAGGATCTCGAAATGGATGCCGCCGGTGGTGTCGGCAAGCGTTTCGTCGGTTTGCGGGCAGCAGTCGGTCCCTTCGTTATCCATTACCGGGAAGACCCGACCGTCCGGGAAGGTGAGAAAAAGGCTGACCACTTCGCCGGGGCCGAAGCCCGTGCCGACGAAATCTTCCGACCCGCCATTCTCGATGTTCGATGGAATGAACTTCGTCTCGTCCCTTTTGTTGATGCTGACCGTTTCACCGCTCGCGTGCAGCGTTGCACCGGCCGTATCGGCCGTTACCGCCGTCGTCGAGATACTCAAGAGTGCGGCCACGAGTATGGCGATACTCAGAGACCACGGAAATCGCGCCCGTTGCATGCTTTTGCCTCCATCCTCAGGTTGTGTACCAACAGCAGTGGAGTGTGGACCACCGCGTCGGCGTTTCTCTCGCTCCTCCATCGGCGGCTGCGCACCGGTGATGATGGGCTGTGGCCATCACGCCGACGCGCAGCCGCATGCCGTCCCTTTCTCCTTCTCCCTTCGTGTCATACAACGCACGATCACACAGTTCGGACACAACGTCCGAACGCGTACTCTCTCTAACGAATAAGGTTGCAAATGGTTACGCTCGTTGTATATATCTGACTAATGCAATAGAGATGTATAAGCGGTATTGTTGCGATTATGGGCGAACTAGACATAATGCAGCGTCCGGTCTTTCATCGTTCGGGTGATACGAACGCCCACCCCTGACCAGAGAGGGCAATAAGGGGATATACTGCGGCGATATGATTGTACGGACGACGCGAAGACGCACAGAATGAATGAGCGGCAGCGGCGATTGATCGTCGCGGGGGTGACGGGCCTCGCGATGCTGTTGATGATCGGTCTCGTACTCGGTAGTACGCTGCGCGGGCGCGGCGGGCCATCCGTCGCGCCGCCGCAGGACATTAACCCGACCGGACGCGAGACGCCACGCAACGGCGCCCCGAATCTCCCGATCATCCCGACCGCGACGCGCGGCCCCTCGCCCACGCCGCTTCCCGCGCCGCCCCGCGGCACCGTTGTCTACGAGCGAAGCGGCACGATCTACCTGCTCGTGTTCGGCGGACAGGAGCGGACGCTCGTACCCGCCGGGGATCAGCCGAAGATCGCGCCGGACGGATCGCGCGTCGTCTATGTCGGGCGCATCGGGGGCGGGGGGGATCAACTGCTCGTCGTGGATACGCGGTCGCGCCAGCTCTCCCGCATCACAGATCAGGCGCGCGATCCGGCGCTGCCGGTCTGGTCGCCGGACGGGCAGCGCGTCGCCTTCCGCGCGGCGATGAACGGCACGACGGAGATCTTCGCGATCAACGCGGACGGCACGAATCTCCAACAGGTGACGCACGGACAAACAGCGGCTGATAACGCGACGCAACCGGCGTGGGCGGCGGATGGAACGGCGATCTACTACAAGAATCAGGGCGATGGCGCCTTCTACCGCGTGCTGGTGACAGGCGGCGCGCCAACGCGCATTCGCGCCCCGAACGTCGAGCAGTACGACCTGACACCCTCGCCGGACGGCAAATCGCTCGCCTTCACCGAGCGCGGGCCGGGCGAACAGGAGTTCGCGCTCTCCACGATGAACGCGGACGGCACGAACGAGCGCCGTGTCGCCACGCTGCCGACCATCACCGCCCCGGAGCAACTCGGTGGCCTCGCTTGGTCCCCACTCGGCAACGCGATCCTCGTCGCCAGCGGCGGCTCATTCCGCGAGGAAGTCTACGACCTCAAAACCGCCCATCCGACGACCGCTGTCGCCTACGGCGCGTGGCCCTCCTGGGTCGCCGCCGAAATCACCGCACCGTAGAACGCGGCGGGAAAGGAGGATACACATGCAAGACAGCGGAGTACACGGCCCAATCCCGAACATCACCGGGGAGAAGGTTGCGCTCGGCCCGCTGCATCGTGATCTGCTGCCCCTCGATGATCGTTGGACGGGCGACTTCGCCACGCTGCGGATGCAGGGCATGCTCCCCGCGCCCTACACGATGGAATGGACCGCCGCCCGGTATGAGTCCGGCACGACTGATGACAACATCATCCTCTTCGCCATCTACGAGCGCGCCACGATGCGCCCCATCGGCGTGACGAATTTCCAGAGCGTGGACTACCGCAATCACACGGCGGAGTTCGTCATCTTCATCGGGGAGCAGGCGGCACGGGGAAAGGGATACGGGACGGAGACGGCGCGGCTGATGCTCGACTATGCCTTCACCGCGCTCGGCCTGCGCAACGTCATGCTGACCGTCTACGCCTACAACCCGGCGGCGATCCGCGCGTATGAAAAGGCGGGATTCAGGGAGTGCGGGCGGCGGCGGGAGTCGGTCTGGATGGGCGGCAGGCTATGGGGCACCGTATACATGGAGTGTCTCGCCTCCGCCTTCGCGCGCGGCACGCGAGTTGCTGCGGTTCATCCACCGCCTCGCGGGAGTGGCCGGGAGGATGAATCCGAGGGAGAAACTGCGATGCAACCGAACGAACCGACGGCAATGATGGAGCACTGGCTCGCCACCGATCCCGAGAACGCGACGCGCCTGCGGGAGTTTTACGCGCACTATGGAGAAACCGGCTTCCGCGACGAAGCCGAAGACTTCCTGACTGCCAATCCCGGTACCAGCGCCATCGCGGAAGAATTGCTCCGATGGGCGGTCAGTCGGACGCCGCGTACTACCCGCTATCAGACACTCGAATGGATCGGCGAGCAAATTGATTGGGATTACCTCGCCGATCGCTTCCCTCCTCAGCAGTCCGCGCGTGCGGATATCCGGATGGGTGAAGGCGAATGATGTGACGGATTGGGCGGGTCACGCAGATGACGCGTTGGTCGGTTCGAGAGAATGCGCCAGAAGAGGCGACGAATATCCTCCTTTGGCATTTGATAGCCGCGCCTAAGCGTACAGACGACTTCGAACACAACGATGGGCAAGACGATCACCCGTTCTTCACCGCGCTCCACGCGTTGGAGGAGGGCGAGGGCCGCTTGCGCTTTTGCCGGATCGTCGTTGGTGAAGTAGCGGAGGAAGACATTCGTATCGAGAAACCGCGCCATGTTTTTACTGCTGCCCGTGCGTCAGCGCGTCCTCAGCCATCAGTTCCTCCATCTCGACACGCACCTTCGCCCAATTTTCCGGTCGCTGATGGGGCTGAACCGCACCGAAGCCTTCGAGTAATACGCTTTTTCGCGGTATAGCAGGTGTCTATGACGTGGTGGCACAAAAGTTATCCCTGGCTCTCAGCCAATGTCATGAGATGCGTGACAGGGCAGGTGGCACACATGCGGGCCTTGCAGCGGTCGTTGTAGAGCGCGATCAGGCCCTGCTGAAGCCGCCCGGTGCGGACGCGGAGACTGCCGGGGCCGCCGAGTTGATCGGTCATCGCGCGGGTGACGCTGTTGCCGCGTGTGGCGGGGTAGGCATCCCATGCCCGCTCCGCCGCAGTGACGAGCGGTTCGTTCTCCGTTTGAAGGCCATAGATGAGCGCAAAAGGCAGGACGACGTTCACCGCGATCTCGCCCGCGCGATCCGCGCCGATTGGGCTGGCATCGCCCATGAGCAGGCGAGAAGAGGGGCGCAACATTAGTCGGAGAGTGCGGACAATCAGGCGCGGCTCGTCGGGATACGTGAGAAGCGGCGCGAGGCAGGTGGCGATCAATCCTTCCGCCGCGCCGCCATTGGCAAGCAGCGCCGCGAGCGCGAGCAATCGCCGTGCCGGATGATTCGCCGGGCGGACCCGCGCCGTCTCCCATGATGCGATTGCCAGTGCCGCCGATCGCCCCGTTGCACACCACATATCCCGCAAGGCAATACTGTCCAGGATGAAACCAGGCAGAGCATCGAGGAAGCCGCCCGTGCCGAGCAAAAGCGCGGCGGCGATCTGCTCGCGTTGTGCGGTGGGAGATCGAATGACGGCCTGTTCCAGGTCACACAGCGGCAGAGCGATGGCAAGCGTCGCCATCGGGGCGCGGTTGGCGCTGTAGCCAAGGGCGTCGAGGAATGCAGCATAGAGGACATCGCCGGGCGGTGTGGCGGCAAAGCGCGCCTCCATCGCCGCTGCCTTCAGGGCGAGCCGTTCGTCGCCCGCCCGCCCGAGGACGCGCAACAAATCCGCCGTGCCGGTCGTCAGGAAGTCGCGCGCGCAAGGGGTGTCGCCGAGTCCGCCGAGCGGCGCGCTTCTGGCGGGAAAGTCCACGAGCGATCCGGCAAGGAGCGGCGCGAGGGCGAGGGTCGGCGGCATCCGCCCCTCGCGCGTCCTGCATGTCGTGCCATCGTCATCCAGGACGACGTGCAGCGCGACGGCGTTGTACGCGGGGTCGAGATGATGGCCATGCGCCCGCCAGTCCGCCGCGCGGCGATGAATCTCCACCGCGCCGGTGATCTCCTGTCCGTCGAGGATCAGTTGCGTATCCGCGAAGTCCGGCCCGAACCCGGCGGACCATCGCCCCCGATAGCGCACGACGACCGTCCGCCCATCCGTCGTCCGCCACGGTCCCGGCACGAACCACTGCGCCTGCCACACCTTCGCCAGCGTCAACTCGGGGATCGTCATAGTGGGCCACGGGAGCGCAGAGGACACAGAGAGCTACGAAGAGAAAAAGGGAGGTTGTGAAATTGCTTTCCGCTTATTCCATGCATTGCATCCTTCCGGCCTGTATTCATATTCTTCTCTCCCTCTCTGTGCTCTCTGTGTTCTCTGCGTCCTCTGCGCTTCGTTCCCCTCTAGCGGCGATATGGCGGGACGGTGGGGAAGGAGTCGGTGGTGCGGGAGATGGCGGGGAAGGCTTCGGTGCGGCGGATGCCGGGGCCGAGGGCGCCGGAGCGGCGGAGCGGGCGGCGCGGCTCGCGCAGGAGGCCGCCGACGAGCACGGTCATCAGGCCGAGAGCCAGCGCCGTGATAAAGAGCGCGCGGAAGCCGTTGCGATCCACGATGATACCGCCCGCGAACAGCGACAGACTACAGAGGGCGAGCACGCCATTCGTGAAACCAACGCCGTCTGCATAGGCATTTGGGGGAAGGATGTCGAGCAGGAAGCCGCTCTGCGCGACGGCGTTCGCGCCCATCGCCGCGCCGATACAAATGAAGACCGCGATGAAGACCCGCGCGCGGGAGACATCACTCGTGAAATGGTCAGCGATCGGTTCCGTCTCGAACAGCACTGGCAGGACAATGGCGATGAATGCCGCGAAGGCGCGGCAGAGCACACCGAGTTGGAGCAGGAATTTCGTCCCCGTGATCCGGGCGACCGCGCGCCAGAGATAGATCGTCGCGGCGCGCGTGGCGATCACGGCAATGAGGTAGATACCGATCATATCGGCGCCGATACGAAAAGTCCGGAGCGCATACACGACGAAAAAGGGTTCCGCGAGCGTGGCAACCAGCGCACTGACGCGGAAGGCGAGATACCGCCGGTACGTCGGCAGGCGCAGCAAACCCGGCCCTGCGCGCAGCCCGGCGAGGACTGGGCGCGGCACGAGCGGTACCCGATTCCCCTGTTCGGTAAGTGCGACCGTTAGGAGCGCCACGCCGAGGAGCGCGACAAAGGCAATAAAGAAGAGATAGAGGTACTCGCGTGGGAAAACCGGGCCAAAGACGAGGATGCGCCGGACGAGGAGCGCGGCGAGCACCGACGCTCCGATGCCCGCGAGCGCCTGCCAGCGGACAAGCCGACCCCGAACGCCATGCGTCGCGATCCGCCCCGGCAGTCGTTGGCCGACGAGCGTCGCGAAGCCACTCGTGCAACCGACAATGCCGTACAGGACGAAAAAGGTGATGAGCATCCGCTTCGCCGTACCGTCCGCCCGCTCCGCGCCAACAATGGCGAGCGCCCCCATTGCCAGGGCGCGTACGATGGCGCTCGTGATCGCCAGCGCGATGACCCGCGTGCGGTTGGCGATTGCGCTGCCGAGGATTGCCCCCGGTAGCCCCCACGAGAGCGCCGCGACGACCGGGACGAGGGCGACGAGTGTGTTGGAATCGCTGATGCGCGCGATAAATGCCGCGAGGACAACGCTTGGGAGCAGCAGTGCGTCGGCGAAGCCGCTCAATGCGGCGATCGCGACACCGAGCGGCAGATTGCGGCGGAGGTCGGCGGCGCCCAGTGCGGTCCGGGGCCGGAACCACGCCCGAATCCCTTCCCAGACCCCCCCCAATGGATTGCGTGCGGGCGCTTTGAGAGGTCTGAGGGGCGGCGACGGATGGAGAACATCAGGGTCTGTCGAACTGACTTCGGGTGCGGCTGCATCGGATGGCGGTGTCGTCGCCTCGTTCTCTTGGACCGGATACACGGCGCTCGCGACGGGAGTGACTTCCTGTAGCGTCGTCTGTGCGGGCGGGAGCGCGCCGCCTGATTGTCCCGGTATCCCGGTCTCCGCGCTGCCGTCGTTCATCTGTTGCTCACGCTCCCGTATGCGCCGATGATGTGAGTTCGG
>JALYUS010000379.1 GCA_030853625.1 Chloroflexota bacterium | reverse complement strand
GTAGGGTACAGCGCGCGGCGGGATGATGGCGAGGGCGTCCGCACCGATGAACGAGGCGAGCCGGGACGATTGCTGCGGCCCGGTCGAGGTCGCTTCCAGCACGCCGTCATCCGCACGGCGGAGCGCGACGCGCATATAGTCAATGCGATCAATCGGCGTCACATCATGCGCGAGGCGGACACGGGCAATTGGGCGATCCATTTGTCGGCGCCCTTGCATGGCGAGCAGCGCGGGGCGGACGAAGACCTCAAAGCCGACGAGACCGGAAACAGGATTACCCGGCAGCCCGAACAAAAGCGTCTTTTCCTCCGGTCCGGCGGTCGCGAAGGTAAACGGCTTGCCGGGGCGCATGCGCACTTGGCGGAAGTGAACGGTCGCGAGTTCGACCAATAAGCCCTTGATAAGGTCCTTGCGGCCCATCGAGACGCCGCCGGAGGTAATCACCACATCAGAATCGGCGATCCGCGCGATCAGAAAGGCGCGCTGAGCGTCGTCCGTGTCCGGCGCGAGGCCCGCGTATGAGATGGTCACGCCGAGCGGCGCGAGCGCGGTGACGAGCGCGAAGCGGTTCGCGTCACGAATCTGCCCCGGCCCGAGCGGCTGCCCCGGTTCGACGAGTTCATCCCCCGTCGCCAGCACGCTGACGCGCGGCCGCCGCGGCACCAGTGCATCCGTTTTGCCTAATGAAGCGAGCAACCCGACTGCGGCGGGCGTCAGCGCCGTGCCGGACTCCAGAACACGGTCGCCGCGCGCCAGGTCGCTGCCAACCGAGCGGATATTTTGCCCCGCGCGCGGCATCTCACCGATCCGCACGCCGCCTGCCGTGTCTGTCGTCCGCTCGATCTGCACGACGGCATCCGCGCCGGGCGGCAGAGGCGCTCCCGTCGTGATATACGCCGCTGTGCCTCGTTCCACATGAAACGCCTCAATCGTGCCCGCGAACTGGTCGCCGATGATGCGCCGCACCGGCGTCGTGTCGTCGGCGATTACCGCATAGCCATCCATCGTTGCGGCCGGGAAAGGCGGTTGATCTTCATCGCTGATGACGTCCTCCATGAGAACGCGCCCCGCAAGTTCCCGCAATGGAACGCGTTCTGTCGTGAGTATGGTTGTATGCATACGAATAATCGTGGTCGCTTCGGCGGGTTCGAGAAGACGATCAAGTGCATTCGGGGTAGACATATTTTCCCTCCGCATCGGTCATTCCGATCACATCCTGATTGTAGCAGCCTTCGCGGTCTGCATCTCGGCAGGCAATCCGGTAGCCCCGATACCCGCATGCGGGGAAGTAATCCGCGTTCCGTATCGTATAGACTTTCTGCCAAATGCGCGTATTATGGAAAGCATTGGGTTTGTACGGCGTCGCCCTGCGCGAGCAGGACAGTATCAGGAGGCTCACAATGCTGGTTCATTCTTCGGATGGCTGCATGACTGCCACGTTCGATGCCCGCGCGGATCGCGACGCGGTTGGGTTGCTCCGCTGGCTCATTCTCGGTGCGGCGGGGCTGGTCGCGCTCGTTCTCACCCTGACCCAAACCGTTTCCGTGGGTGCGGCGGCGCCAGCGACGTACGATACGACAATCTGCATCAGTTACTTTGTATGCTACAACTCGAGTACAGGCGCGGCCGTTTCAAATACCAACAGCGGCTATCCAACCTATACCATACCGAACGCCTACAACACGTATCCGACGTACACCGCCCCGAACGTTACCAACGGCTACCCGTCGAACGCAGCGGTCTCCGCTCCCTACTTCGACCCTCGGTATGGGTTCGTTCAGGTCGTGACGGACAGTAGCGGCAACCTGATTGACATCAATGCCCAGACCGGCCAGCGCATCTATCCCGTCTTCCCTGATTACGGGAATGGCTTTGTCGGCGGGAACTTTGTGAACGTCGGCACGTTTCCGAACACCTTCGTCAACAACGGCTGCCCCGCAGGCAATTTCTCTTGCCTCGGCTTCAACAATGTCTGCCCTGTCGGCAATTTTTCCTGCCTCGGCAACTTTCCGTACTTCGGCTATCCCTACTCCACTGGCGTCTATAGTGGCAATTACACGGTCGTTGCACCGAGCGGCAATCCCATCGTTGTCGGGCCACCCTTCCGCGTGAAGGAAGTTGCCGCGCCGACGGTTACGACTCCTGCGGTCGCGCAACCCGCAGCGCCCATCGCACCAACGGTCGCCCCCGCCGTTGCCCCCGCCCCAGCGCCTGCGGCGGCGAATACCGCGACCGCGCTCAATCCGTCGAGCGCGCCTGCGACAGCACCCGTCGTATCTACCGGTAGTAGCGGCGTGCATGTCCTCAGCGCACCGGCGGTAACGGCCCCCAAAGCCACGACCGAACCGGACGATCATCGGGGATAAGTCCCGGCTGACACAGTGAACATCGGCGCGAAATTTCGCGCCGATGTTCGCCATCAGGAAGAGAGCGGTTCATCGCTTCATCCTCTTCCCCGATGTTACCTTCGGGTCGCTTTCTTCGTGCCGTCCTCAGACTGGAAGCCGGCGAAGATCGCATCCAGCGCATTATTGAGCGCGTCGAACCGGCCGGCAGTGTACCGGATCACCGCGCGGGTATCGTAGGTGACGGTGCGGAACTCGCCAAACTGCACATCGTAGCCCGGCTGCGCTTCGTCGCCATGAACCCCGACAATGTCGCCCACCGAGATACGCCCCCGGCTCATCACGATCACTCGCGTTCCTACGTCGTACATCCGCTTCCCCTTACCCTTTCCACAAGGCGCCGACGGCGGGATGCCTTCGCCCGCCGTTCATCTCTCTTCCCTTATGACGGTGGTGATCCGGCGAGGTACGTTCCCTCGGCGCTGTTCCGCCCGCCCGTCGCTTGCGCAATGTAGTCCTCACGCGG
>JALYUS010000329.1 GCA_030853625.1 Chloroflexota bacterium | reverse complement strand
CCGAACTTCGCCGCGATATAGGCGACGCCCGCGAAGTTGTTGCCGCGCCAGCCGGAGTCCGAGACGATGTTAATCACCGTCCCGCCGCCCTGCTGCCGCATTGTCGGGAGAAAGCCGCGCGTCAGGTAGAACGCGCCGTTCAGGTCCGCCGCGATCACGGTGTGATAATCCTCGATTGAGCAATCGGCGAGCGACCGCTTCGGCACATTGAGACCTGCCGCATTGACGAGCAGATCGAGCCGCCCGTACTTCGCCAGCGTCGCCCGTATCACGCCATCCACTGCCGCCGGGTCGCCGATGTCCGCCGATTGGATCAGCACATCCGCTTCGCCGAGCATCCCGGCTGTCTCGCGCAAGGGCGCTTCCCGCCGCCCGACGAGAATGAGTGATCCGCCCTCTTGCGCCAATCGCACCGCCGCCGCTTGCCCGATGCCGCTGCCCGCGCCCGTCACGAGCGTCGCTTTCCCGGTCAGTCCACCGGCCATCTATGCCACCTCCGCGCCGGGGACATGTACCCATTGGCGATTCGTCGCCGAGAGAATCACAGCGTCCATCACCGCCTGTGCCCGCGAGCCGTCGTGAAAGTTCGGCGAGGCGGGGCGGCCCTCGACAATTGCCTCGATGAACTCGAACGACTGGTCATAGCGGAAGCCCTGTAACGGGTCGCCCTGATGCGGGTCGCGGGGCGACCCGGGCACTTTCAGGAATTCCTCCGGCAGTTGCACCGTCTCCAGATTGCCGCCCGTTTTGCCGACCATCAGTTGAAACGGCGTGCTGAGGAAGTAGACGAGCGAGGCATCCGAGCCGTTGATTTCGACGTAATCCTGGCTGTAGAGGTAGAAGCCGCGCCCCGCCGCCATCTTTGTACTCTCGAAGACGCCCGTCGTGCCGCTCACGAAATCGCCGAGGAAGGCGACCCAATCATCCACGTCCGCCGCCTGCGCCGAGCCGTCCGGGTTGTGCCGCTCGGTGAGGTACTGACGCATCTCGGAGACGACGCGGCCAATCGGGCCGAGCAGATAATGGCCGTAGTCAATCCGGTGCGAGAGCATGTCACCTAATTCGCCCGAACCGGCAAGCGCCTTCACCTGCCGCCAGCCGACGGCGCGGTCGCCCCAGTCTTGCAGGCGGTTGACGCGGAAATGGTACGGCACGCCGACGATCCCGGCATCCACGAGATGTTTCATGTAGCGCATCGCCGGGACGAAGCGATAAGTGAAGGCGGTCATGTTGACGACGCCCGCTGTCGTCACTGCTGCGACCATCGCCTCCGACTCCTCGTAGTTGAGGCCGAGTGGCTTCTCGCTCATCACATGCTTGCCCGCCTGTGCCGCCGCGATGGCGATCGGCATGTGGAGATTGTTCGGTGTGGCGATCACGACAGCGTCAATGTCGTCCCGCGCGATCACCTCGTTCCAGTCGCCATAGGTGCGCGTCACGCCGGACGCCTCACTCGCCCTGGCAAGCGCCTGCGGATTTGGGTCGCACAGCGCGACGACTTCCCCCTGCGGATGCGTGCGAATGCCCGGAATATGGTTCTGGACAGCCACCCCGCCCGTCCCAATCATCGCCACACGGATCATTGCCGTACCTCTCTCTCGTCGCTTTCGATTGCCGTAGCGAAACCGAGTGTCGCACGCGGCGCAAACGGGCGTCAATCACGGAGAGACAAGAAGCAGACGCCAGAGTGATTGACCGGGATGACTGGTGGCGAGGTGGAGTTTGAGAACGTCTGCCCACTCGCGTACCCGCCCGCCGCTCTTCACCACCCGCAGCCGTACCGTCTCCAACGTCATCCGCGCCACCCCCGCCGCGACCAACTAAGCTCGCCTTTCCCCATTTGATCAGCAGCGTATCCATCCGGTGTTGGCAATCGCCAAGCGATCACTGCCTGTCTCAACCGCGTCTCGGGCCTCCTCAGTGGCACTGTCGTCTCCAGGGCTGACTTTTCGCTTATCGGTGTCCAGGGGCGAGATACGAAAAGTCTCCGCACGATTGCGACCTGCTGATCCGGCAAGGGGAGACCTGATCGGCTCCTCCATGCAAATGGGGAAAGTCGAGCTAAGTCGTTTCCTGCCCTGCTTCCAGCATCTCATTCGCGGCGTCGAGGTCGGGGACGAGGCCGGTTAAGTCCTCGTCAGGATGCTGCTCCGCCTCGCGCAGGAAGCCACGCAGCGATGCCTGCTGCCGAATCAGGACACGATATTGGTCGAGTTCCTCCGGCGGGCGGTTGACCGCCAGCGCGCCGATCACGACATCGCGCGAGCCATCCAGGTAGAGGGCGGCGAATGAGCGGTCTTCCATTTTGCCGCGCACGATGATGTGCGCATCCGGCTGCGGGTTGCCGAGTACCTCGATGCCGAGGTCGAAGAGATCCGAGAAGAAATACTGCACATGATCGTACGGCTCCTGCGCACCCGCCATGTTCGCGCCCGCCGTCTTGCCCTGCGAGCGCGCGGTGTCCCAGTGCTCGACGCGCCGCGTGCCGAAGACGGGATCGGGGAAGGCGGCGATATCGCCTGCCGCGTAGATGTCTGGATCGCTCGTCTGCAAGTACTGATTGACTTTGACTCCTTGCGTGTCCGGGTCGTAGGCGAGCAGGGCGCCATCCGCGAGATCGCGGTTCAGGGTAATGCCGACGCCCGCGACGACGAGATCACCGCCGACGGTATGCCCCTGCTTCGTCGCCACCTGCCCCGCGTGCATCGAGCCGGATTGCGGCAGGATACGCACGGCCTCGTCCTCGGTGAGGAATTTGACGCCGTGATCCGCGAGTGTCTGCTGAAAGAAGAGCGCGATGTGTTCGGGCATGAACGCACTCCAGATCGTCTTGCCCTTGAGGACAATCGTCGTATCCACCTTGTAGCCGACGAGCGCGGCGGCAACCTCGACGCTGATGAAACTCCCGCCGATCACCACCGCATGCTTCGCCCGTGCTGCGGCGTTGCGGATCGCGTCGGAGTCGTCCAGCCAGCGGAGGTAATGCACGCCCTCCAACTCCGCGCCGGGGATGTCGAGATGCTTTGGCGTGCCGCCCGTCGCGAGCAGGAGTTTCTTGTACTCGATCGTCCGGCCATCGGCCAGCGTCACCTGATGCGCCTGGGGATCAAGGCGGGTGGCGCGCGTATCGGTCATCAATTCAACGCCCTGCTCATTATGCCATTCGGGCGGATGAACGAAGACCTCCTTGCGCTCCTGATCGCCGCGCAGGTACTCCTTGGAGAGCGGCGGGCGGTGGTACGGTCGCTCGTGGTCGTCCGTGAGGATGACGACGCGCCCACCCGCGCCCCGCTCGCGGATCGCCTCTGCTGCCATCGCCCCTGCGAGGCCACCGCCAATAATCAGATAATCAATCGCCGCCGTCGCGGAACTTTGTGTGACACGATCCATGTTCTCGCATTCCTTTCCCAATGATATGGACGCGCAAACGCGCCATACAGCATCAAAAAGGTGTGCAGGATGCGTGCCACACGGGGAAGTAGGCAGTAGACAGGGATCCGGAAGCATTAACGACTGCCGACTGCCGACTGTTCCCTACACAATCGCCAGCGGCACAATCGGGCTGCCAACGCCGCCCTCGAGGCGGAGGGGGGTGGCGATGTAGAGAAACTGGTAGACCTTGTCAGCGGCGAGGCGTTCCAGATCGAGGAATTCGATCAGATAGCCGCCGCAGCCCCAGATCACCGCCTGATGGACGGGCAGCGTATCAGCCCACGACCGGACGACCTCAACTGCCGGGTTGTCCGCGCCGAGGGCGATGAGGTCGTGTTCCTTGAACCACTGGCCGCAGGCGCCGTTCAGACCCGGCTCGGAGGCGTAGAAACGTGCCCGCTCTTCCGTGCCGCCGCCGAAGAGTTGCCACCAGCCGGTGCGGATCAGGACGGTATCGCCCGGTCGGATTTCGACGCCCTGCTTCGCGGCGCAGGCCTCGAGTTCGTCCGGCTCGATTGCCTCGCCACCATCGAGATGTGGGACGCCGCGAAAGCCCGCGATGTCGAGCAAAATGCCCCGCCCAACCATCGGCCCGACATTCTGGATGCCGCATTTCTGCGCGCCCGTCGGCAGGATTTTGTGCGATGAGTGGCCATTGTAGAGCGTGTCGCCCATGTAGATATGGCAGAGGGCGTCAATGTGCGTCGTACCGTGCGTGTGCATCATCACGACATCATCCGCGCCGGAGAGGACGCCGTCGGGGCGGCGGCGCGTCGTGACGACATGCCATGTCGGGCGGCGGCTCGGCAGGTTCGGTCCGTCCGGCGAGAGCGGCGCGGCGAGCGAGTAGACCGTCCCACTTTGAATCAACCGTGCTGCCTCCCGCACCAACTCCGCAGTGAGCAGGTTCGCCGTTCCCCGCTCGTCTTCACCTCCCCACCGCCCCCAGTTGCTCGGTACGCCAATCTCATCCGGCCTCGGCATTGTGCGTTCCTTTC
>JALYUS010000328.1 GCA_030853625.1 Chloroflexota bacterium | reverse complement strand
TCGAGCGTGTTGAAAATCGTTGGTCGTAGGCGGTAGCATCGTCGTGCAATCCACGTTGAAGGGAGGTGCGCCATGCTCGGCCCGCCCAAGAGCCGCGATCTCGACCGTCCGGTTCTGGTCACCATCGAGTCGTATATCCCCAAGGATCATTTCTACCGCCACCTGCACCATCTGCTCGACCTCTCGTTCGTGCGCGAACTCGTCGCCGACTGCTACGCCAGCGGCGGACGTCCCTCCATCGATCCCGAGGTCTTCTTCCGCCTCCAACTCGCCATGTTCTTCGAAGGGATTCGCTCGGAACGCAAGCTGATGGAGCAGGCCCGCTACAACCTCGCCATTCGTTGGTATGCGGGCTATAACCTCGATGAGTCGCTGCCCGATCACTCCTCGCTGAGTAAGATCCGTACCCGCCTGGGCTTGCCCGTCTTCCGGCGTTTCTTCGAGGTGGTCACCGAGCAGTGCGTCCAGGCGGGCCTGGTCTGGGGTAAGGAACTGATCTTCGATGCGACGAAAGTCCATGCCAATGCCTCAATGGACTCCCTCACGCCGGTCCTGCGCCTCGTCGTGGACGACCATCTCGCCGCGCTCGCGGACGCAGACGTGCCGGAGGAAGCGTCGCGCTGGGAGTTATTGGAGGAATGCCGCCTCGATCCCGATCGCCCGCCGACTTCGTACTACGAGCGCAAGAGCGATCAGCGGGTGAGTTCGACCGATCCGGACGCCGCCCTGATGAAGCCGCGCGGCGAACGGGCGTGCCTGGGGTACCACGATCACTACATGGTGGACGGCGGCACGGCGCGCATCATCCTGCACGCCCTCGTCACACCGGCGGACGTGATGGAGAATCAGCCGATGCTCGACCAACTGCGCCGCGTGATGTTCCGCTGGCGGGTGCGCCCCAAGCGAATCATCGCGGATACGACCTATGGGACAATCGAGAACATCCGGGCGTTGGAGGGAGAGGAGGGCATCCGTGCGTACGTCCCGCTGCCCGATTGGGAGCAGCAACGCCCCTTTTACGGCCCCGCGCAATTCACCTACGACACCGAGCGCGATCTCTACGTCTGCCCGGAGGGCACGCTGCTCCATCGGTTCCGGCGAGAGATCAAGGCGGAGAAGATCGAGTATCGGGCGGCGGCGGTGATCTGCAACGCGTGCCCGCGCAAAGCGGACTGCACGCCGAGCGATCAGGGACGGCAAGTGCATCGTTCCTTCCACGCTGCGTACGTGGAGCGGGTGCGGGGCTATCACGAGACTGAGGAGTACCAGAAGGCAATGCGCAAGCGGAAAGTCTGGATCGAGCCACTCTTCGGGGAAGCGAAACAGTGGCACGGGATGCGGCAGTTCCGCTTACGGGGATTGCAGAAGGTGAATATCGAGGGGCTGTTCATCGCGGCGGGGCAGAACCTGAAGCGATTGCTGCGGGCACGAGGCTGGGGGCGACGGCCGTGGCCGGATGGCGCCGCAGGATTCACCGGATTGTTGTCGCAAATCGGTGCCGCGCGGTCGTAACACACGCGCCCTTCAGTAGGTTCCAGCCGATCACCGGTGATTGCCGCCGCCGAACCGCGCGAGCCGCACGAACGGCGAGGACCTTTTTCAACACGCTCCCTCCTTTTCGGGACGATAGGCGCTCATCGCGCTTCTCCGGCAATCGTCTCCGGGGCGAACAACGCCTGCACCTCATCCGCCCTCACTGGTCGCGCGAAGAAGTAGCCCTGCCCCTGATCGCATCCGAGCATCTCCAGGCGCACCTTCTGTTCGAATGTCTCGATCCCCTCCGCCGTCACATGCAGCCCCAGGGTATATGCCAGCGTCACGATTGCCTGCACCACCGCGCGATCCCGCTGGCTTGCAAGCAGGTCGCGAATGAACGACTGATCGATCTTGATCGCATCGATCGGGAAGCGCCGCAGGTAGTCGAGCGACGAGTACTCCATCCCGAAGTCATCGAGATGGAGACCGACGCCCAACCCGTGCAGCCGCGTGAGCATCGCGAGCGCCGCTTCTGTATCCGCGACCAGGGCGCTCTCCGTGATCTCCAGGTGCAGCGATGCGGGCGGGAGGTCCATCTCGGTCAGCACGTGTTCGACCTGCTCGATCAACTCGGACTGTGCGAGTTGCCGGGCGGCGAGATTGACGGCGATGGTGAGCGTCTCCCCGACTGGCGTCCCCCGCCGCCAAGCGCGCAACTGTCGACACGCTTCCGACAGGATCCATGCGCCGAGTGGGACGATCAGCCCCGTCTCTTCCGCGATCGGGATGAACTCGCCGGGCATGAGGAGACCCAGGCGCGGGTGCTCCCAGCGCACGAGCGCCTCGAAGCCGGTAATCGCACCCGTCGCCAGCGCGACGATCGGTTGGTACACCAGCCGGAACTCCCCGCTCTCCAGCGCACGCTGCATCCCCGCCTCGAGCGTCAGCCGCCGCGTCACCGTCGCGCGCATCCCCGCGTCGAAAACCGCAGTGCGCCCTGGCCCACCCGCCTTCGCCCGGTACATCGCGGTGTCCGCGTCGCGCAACAGGTCGCCGACTTTCGACGCGGGTCCGCCGATCGCGATGCCGACGCTCGCGGTGGTGCGTAGTTCGAGGCCGCCCAGGCGGAACGGCGCACGCAGGGCGGCGTGGACCCGTTCGGCAACGGCAATCGCATCATCCGTGTCGCCGATCCCCTCGAGCAGCAGGGCAAACTCGTCTCCGCCGAAGCGGGCGACGGTCACCCCCAGACCCGCGCACTTCCGGAACCGCCCGGCGACCCGCGCGAGCAGGCGGTCGCCCCGGTGGTGGCCGAGGCTGTCATTGACCGATTTGAAGCGGTCGAGGTCGAGAAAGGCGACCGCGAAAACCTGGCCCGGATGCGCGTCCGCGCGCCGCGCCGCAGCGGCGAGGATCTCGGTGAAGGCGTACCGGTTTGGCAACCCGGTGAGCGGATCGTTGTAGGCATGGTGATGGAGTTCCTCCTCCGCCTGCTTGCGCTCGGTAATGTCCTCGGCATACAGCACGACAAGGTCGGGCGGCGCCGGGACGAAGCTCGCGATCAGTTCCCGACGTTCCCCCGTCCCGGCGAAGGCCCACGGCAGTGCGAGGCGGATGACGCGCTGCTCGGCGTCGCACTGCGCGAGCGCTTGCCGTACCTCCGGCAGGTCGCCATAGAGTTCGCTGGCGCGGCGACCGAGGCGCGCGCCGATCTGTCCGCCGACTATCGCATCGGCCGCCCTGTTGTAGTCGATGAAGACCCAGTCATCACCGACGCGTTGCCAGGTATAGGTGGCAACGGGATTGCCCTGATACTGCGCGCGGAACCGCTCCTCACTTTCGCGTAGCGATTCCTCGGCGTGTTTGCGCTCGGTGATGTCGACGACCACACCCTGCCAGTAGAGCGGCGCGCCGTCGCCATCCCTGATCAGCCGCGCCTCATCACACACCCAGATGATCCGGCCGTCCTTCGCGATGTACCGGTACTCAACCATCTCCGGCCCGCCCGTCGCGATCGCGTCCGCGTCTGCAGTGCGCACCCGTTCAAGGTCGTCCGGATGGACCACCTTCTCCCAGAGGCGCGGCTCGGCGACCCACTCCGCCGGCGTGTACCCGAGCATGGTCTCGCGCTGGGGGCTTGTGTAGAGGAGCGCGCTGCGGGTGGCATCGGCCAGGTAGATGATCGCGGGGATCTGTTCCACAAGGCTGCGATAGCGCGTCTCTGCGGATCGCAATGCCGCTTCCGCCCGCTTCCGCTCGGTGATGTCCTGATTGATGCTCAGCACGACGCGCCGCCCGCCGAACTCGATGATGGACGCGTTGATCAGCAGGTGTAGGGGCGTCCCGTCGGCACGGTGCTGCACCGTCTCGAAGCTGTCGTACTGCCCGTCCTTCACGAGGATCTGCAGGTGGCGCTCGCCACGGGCGACATCGCGGGTGAAGTCGTGCAGGCTCGTCCCGATCAGCTGATCCCGCGATCGCCCGTACATCGCGCAGGCACGGGTGTTCGCGTCGAGGATGATCTCGCCGTCGGGGTCGAAGATGACAATCGCGTCGTTGGCGCGCTCAAACAACGTCCGATAATCCCGCTCGGACTTCCGGCGCTCCTCGGTCTCCTCCTGCGCCGCCCGGTAGAGCCGCGCATTCGCCAGCGCCGCGCCGATCTGCTGCGCGAACAGCTCGAGTACTTCAAGGTCGTCTTGGTCGAGTCGCTCCTCGCTCTCGACATTGACCGTTCCGATGACGATGCCATCTCCCACGACTGGTACACAGATCTCGCTGCGTACTGCGGGATTGGTCACGAGATAATCGGGATCGGCATGCACGTCCTCCACCAGGACGCCGCGCTCGGTGCGATAGACGCGACCGATGATCCCTTCGTCGAAGCCGATTCGCTCCAGCGGCGCCGCGAAGCCGACTTGTGCGCGGAGGTATTGCGCGTCTCCCTCACGCAGGTAGACGCCGACAAGCCCGTACCCCAGCGAGACCGTGAGCTCGTGCACCACCGTCTCCATCACCCGCTGCGCGTCCAGCTCGGTGCCCACCGCGATGCCGGCCCGATAGAGCGCGGCGAGCCGCGCCAGTTCCCGCGTGCCCCGCGCCCGCCGCGTGACGAGCGCGCCGACCTCCTGGCCCCGCCGTCGCACCTCGTGCATCAGCAGGTCGGCGACGAAGCCGATGCACAGGAACGCCGGGCCGAAGAGCACGAGGTGGGCGACCAGCGAGCGGATGTCCGGCTGGTACAG
>JALYUS010000319.1 GCA_030853625.1 Chloroflexota bacterium | reverse complement strand
CAGCGCATGCGGAATGGGAACATGTCCATCTCTGTGATTTCGACAGCGCGCTTCACTGGGCACGCGCGTGGCCAGACGAACTCGACCGCGTCAATGCGACGATTACCGCCTACGATTTCCTCCTCCTAGGCCGGACGGCGCGGGCGATGGCCTCCCTCCCCGATGCGCAGCGGGAGACAGAGCGGCTCATCAACCTCCTCTTCGCCCGGACAACTGGTGGCCTCGATTCGTGGCGGCTCGGCAATGAGCCTGATACACTGATTGACATCTGCACCGGCGCGTGGGGTTTCTCGCGGCACGGCATCACAGCCATTGCCACGCGGTCTCGCGTCACCGACATTGGTTTCCACGCCGAGTGGCCGCTGCTCGCCCGCGACACGCCCGATCTGCGCTGTGCTTACTTGCCTTGCGACGGTCTGGAATACGAGACGGCGGATCGCTACGGCGACCAGATCGCGGCGGCAGGCGGCATCGAAACATGGCACGCGCGCCAGAACGCGGACATTCACCAGTGGCAGCAGCGCATCGGTTATATCACCCAGATCGCTGACATGATCGCGATGCGTCAGCGGTAACGCCCAATTCTATCCATTCGTACTATACTGATACGAGACGACAGTGCGACGCTGCCATAGGAGGGCTGGGCCATGGACAGAGTGATCGTGGCGATCCCAATCGGCGCACAACTGAGCAATTACGGTGCGGACATCGTTGGCGTGGTGCTGCTCGTGCTCGCGCTGCTGCTCTTCGTGGCGGAAATCTTCGCGCCGACGCACGGCAGCGTCGCGGTTGGCGGGCTGGTGATTCTCGTCGTTGGCCTGATGGTGCTGGCGCAGGGGACGGGGAGTGCTGTCCCCGTCGTGCTGATCGTCGCGCTCGCGCTCGCGCTCGTGGCGTTCGCGGCGCTGGTCGTCTTCGAGATCGCTATGGCGCGCCACCGACCCGTGACGACGGGCGCGAGTGGGCTGGAGAATGAGATCGGCGTCGTGCGCGAGGAATTGACGCCGGTCGGGATGGTGTTTGTGCACGGCGAACACTGGCGCGCGACGACGGAGGGCGGCACGATCGTGCCGGTCGGCACACCGGTGCGCATCCTCGCCGTCCGGGACTTAACGCTCGTCGTCGAAGCCGCGCCGGAGACGGCGACGACGCTGCCGCCCCTCCCCGGCGCGTACGATGCCCCACCATCACCAGCGAGGAGAACTCCATGAATCAGGCAGCATTAGCGGTCATTGTCGCCGTCGTTATCATCATCGTCGTGACGCTTCTGTCCGCGATTAAAATCGTGCAGGAGTACGAGCGCGGTGTCGTCTTCCGGCTTGGCCGTCTCGTCGGGGCGCGCGGGCCGGGTGTCATCCTGCTCATCCCGTATGTCGAGCGGATGGTTAAGGTGGATTTGCGCATCATAACGATGGACATTCCCGCGCAGGAAGTGATCACGAAGGACAACGTGACGGTTCGCGTCAACGCCGTGACCTATTTCCGCATCCTCGATCCACAGCGCGCCATCGTGCAGATCGCCGATTACATCCGCGCCACCTCGCAGATTGCCCAGACAACGCTCCGTAACGTAATCGGGCAGGTCGAACTCGACCAACTGCTCTCCGACCGCGAAGCGATCAACCACCGCCTCCAGACGATCATTGATGAGCAGACCGAACCGTGGGGCATCAAGGTAAGCATCGTCGAACTGAAGGATGTCGAACTCCCCCAGACGATGCAGCGCGCGATGGCCCGCCAGGCGGAGGCGGAGCGCGAGAAGCGCGCCAAAATCATTCACGCGCAAGGCGAATTCGAGGCCTCGCAGCGACTGCATGACGCAGCGCTCGTGATGGGGCAGACACCCATCGCCATCCAACTGCGCTATTTGCAGACGCTCACGGAGATGACGAGCGTCGGCAACGCGACGACGGTGATCCCTATTCCGATTGATCTCTTCAACATGATGGGGAGTATGACCGGCACTGCGGCGATCCCGCGCCCGATCCCGCCCCGCGCCGCCGATTAGTACCGGGAGCGTCGGCTTCCATCATCATGCAACCGGGTAATATAAATAAAATCAATCTTCTTATTGACAAAATCAATATCCAATGGTATGATCCGTAGTGTCGGCAGATCGCTGCTGACAGTACGCTCCATCAAAGGAGGCCGACCGATGACACTGACGATTGCGACACGCTGGCGAGTAACCGTTCGGGTGCAATCGCTCGCGCGGCTGACGCTGCCGCCCGCTGCGGTCGTCGCCGCGCCGCAGCGACCGGACGCGCTCGCCATCGCGCAGGCGCGGCAGATGCGCAACGAGAGGGAAGCGCGGCAGTTCCGATGGGAGAGGGAAGCCTTGCTTAGTTGCCGAAGGATGTTCTAGCGATGGCGGATGAAAAACCGATCTATCCCGCCCCTCGGCAGGACCCGGTGACGGGCGAACCGCTCGTCATCACGCGGCTGGAGGGGCCGACCACGGGCATCGGCATCGAAGGGCGCTTCTCCTTCGGCAGCGGCAGCCGCCTCGATCTCCTCAGCCCGGAGCATCTCGCCTTTGTGGAAGTGTTCATCAAGAGCCGCGGCATCATCAAGGATGTCGAGGCGGAATTGGGCATCTCATACCCGACCGTCCGCGCCCGACTGGACGACGTGATCCGCGCAATGGGATATGCCCCGTACGCCGACACAACGCCACCCACCGCAGGCGCGCCCAGCAGCCCGGAGCAGGAACGGCGGGCGATCCTCGCGGATGTCGCGGCGGGGCGCATCGCGGCGCGGGAAGCGGCGGTCTACCTGCGCGTCGGCGGCAAAAAAGGTGATGTTGAAATGCGGATCGGCCGGAGAAGCAAGCGGGACGAGCGCGAGACGCCGGAAACGGAGAGCAGATAATGGAAACTGGTCGTATTGAACGGAGATTCACCCTCGCACCCGGCGCCGTGCCGACAATCGTCGCGCGCACGCCGAGCGGCACGATGCAGATTCATGGCGAAGAACGCGACGATGTCGCCGTGACGATCACCTGCGACCCGGCGGACGCGATCGGGCGCGATCTGGAGATCATCCTGGAGGAACGGGATGAGACCATCCACGCCGAGGTGCGCGGGCCGCATCGCGGCGATGCCTTCTCCGGGTGGCTGCACGGCAATGTACGCATCGCGATGGAGATTCACACGCCCGTCCGCAGCGACATCGAGGCAGAGGGCGCGAGCACGACCATGCACCTGGAACGGCTGGACGGCGCGATCCGGGCGCGCACGGCGAGCGGCGATGTCCGCGCCGACCACCTCGCCCGTACGGTGACGATCCAGACCGCAAGCGGCGACATCCGCGCCCACGTTCTCAGTGGCAGCGTCCGGGTTCAGAGCGCGAGTGGCGATGTCATGCTCGAACGGGGCGACGGCGCGTTGAACATTCAGACGGCGAGCGGCGATTGCGAACTCGACCAGATCGCCGGCACGCTCAATGTCACGACGGCCAGCGGCGATTGCCGCGTCCGCGCCTCCGCACTGACCTCTTGCCGCGCGAAGACCGCCGCCGGGGACCTCACGATCGCGACGCCACTCGCGTCGAACGGCGAGTACGACTTCGCCACTGTCAGCGGCGATCTGCTGCTGCTGGTGCCGCACGAGACGCGCATGTCCGTCGCGATGAAGACCGTGAGCGGCGATCTCTCGTGCGCGCTCCCCGCGACGAGCGACGGTGGCAAGCGCAGCCGCACCCTGACGGTCAATGGTGGCGGCGTCCCGGTGCATGTCAAAAGTGTTAGCGGCGATTGCGCCATCCGCGCCGCAGCGGGCGACCTGCCCCCGCTCCCCGCGACGCCGTACAGCACGAGCACAGTCCCTACCCCACTAGCGCCGCTCACACCACCGACGCCGCTTGCCCCGTTCGCGCCGCCCGCCCCACCCGCACCACTCGTCGTCCCGATGCCAACCATGCAAGGAGCAGGCAGTGTGGCGCAACCGGACGCGCCGGAAGATGACTTCTCGGAGACCCTCGCCGTCCTGCAAGCCGTAGAACGCGGCGAACTGACGATTGACGAGGCGATGGAGAAACTGGCGACGCTCGAAGACGGCGCGCCTGCCGCATCCGTTCCAACAGAACAGCAAAGCGGCACGCTCCCGTAGCCCATACGTAGAGAATTTCGGGAATGTCTTGATGCCGTTCGCTCTTGCATGGAGGGGGCGGCGTCGTTGTCTGTCGCGTGAGACGACCGTCCATCGCAGGGATTTCAGCACTGTGACGCTCCTCTGAAACCGGCGTGGAATGTACGTACATCGCTCATGAACGTTGCCTTTGACGGCGCGGTACGCTACTCTAGGGGTATCGTGCTGCGAAATTGGCATGCACATCGTATATATCGAGAATTTTTGCAAGACGGCGCAACCATCGTCTTGGTTACTCGTTGTAATGATTGGGAGGCTGGGTTGGAAGGCCCGGTGACAACCACGGACGAGGCCAGTTGGATAGCACGCGCGCGCAGTGGGGATGCGGCGGCGTTTGAGGCGCTCCTTACCCGGTATGAGCGGCAGATTTATGCGTATATTTACCGGATGATGGGCGGCAATGGCGACGACGCGGAAGACCTGACGCAGGACACCTTTCTCAAGGCGTATCGCGCGCTCAGTCGCACATCGGACGACCTCAATGTCTCGGCCTGGTTGCATCGGATCGCCTCGAACTCCTGCCTCGATGAACTGCGACGGCGGCAGCGGATTCGCTGGCAACCGTGGGATGGTATGAAGCACGACCGGTTGCTGCACGGCAGTGCGGGGGAAAATCCCGAACGCGCGACGCTCCGCCGGGAAGCGGAAGGAGCGGTGCAGGGAATCCTCAATCGCATGTCCCCGCGCAACAAGCAGGCGCTGGTACTTCGCGAATATGAGGGGCTTTCCTGCGAGGAGATCGGTGAGATCATGGGAGTCTCGCGATCCGCCGTCAAGTCAGTCCTCTTCCGTGCTCGTGAGGAGTTTCGGAAGTACTCGGTCGAACTCGGTTTTGATGCGCCGCTGGAGGATGAGGATTCGTAATGGGACGATTACGCGAGCGTGAACAAGAAAAAATCCGCGAACTCGTCTCCGCCTACCTCGACGGTGAGCTGTCGCCCGATGACGCGCAATTCGTTGGCAAGCGCATCCAGGAGGACCCGGCGTATGCGCAGGTCTACGCCGCCTATCGGGGCATCCGTATGGACCTCCGCGCGCTCACTCGCCCGGAAGTGCCCGCCAGCGTCTCGCAGACGATTCGCGCCCGTGCCGCCGTTATGCAGCCGGGCCGCGCGGCGCTCAACATTCGGCAGCGCGTCGCCCGCATTACCGCCGCCGCCGCGACCCTCGCGGCCACCTTCGCCGCGATCCTGACCGGTGGGTTCGGATTGCCGCAGCATTTCTCTCACGCGGTCCCCGGTACCGGGCAATCAAATCAGATCGTCAGTGTCTCAACGAGCAATGCACCGACGACCGCCGTGGTGCTCAACCCGAACATTCGCTTCGATCAATCTGCGGAGATCCGCTTCACCCGCCCGATGAACGAGCAGACGGTGCTGACCTCGGTCGCCTTCAGCCCGACCGTGGCGGTCAGCAACCTCCAATACGACACAAGCACATCCATTCTCAGCACGAAGCCGAAAACGCTCGTCCCGCAGACCACCTATACCGTACAAATCCCTGCCGGGCTGAAAGATGCCGAGGGTAACGACGTCACACCGGGTGCGTTCAGTTTCTCTGTGAGCAATATCATCCCCGGTAGTAGCAGCGTCGGCCAACCAACGACCGTGCCTGCGACGGCGGCAGCCAGCCCGACCCCCCTCACGATCGCTGCCGCGCCGACGGTGGTCACTGCGACGGCTGCGCCTGCTCCGGCACCGACAACCGTATCCGCGCCTGCTCCCGCAACGACTGAAGCGACGGCCGCGCCCCTGCCTGCGACGGACACTACCGTCGCGACGGAGCCGCCTGTCGCCCCAACCGCGACGGCCCGGCCCGCACCAGCAAAGCCTGCGAACACTCCGGTTCCCGCACCAGCATCGAAGCCTGCCGGGACGGTCATCGCGATCGTCGAGCCAACAGCGGTACCGACCGTTATCCCAACCGTTGCGCCAACTGCCCCGCCCGCGCCGACTATCGCACCGACCGCGACACCCGCCCCGACGGTTGCGCCCACCGCAACGGTTGTCCCGACGGCGACGGCGCCTGCCATCGCGGTGGCGGACAAGTTCAAGGGCGCCTACGCCGCAACGGCAAACCGGCTCGGCTCCCCGATCAGCGCCGCTACCAGCGTCGGGACATCGCAACTCTTCTTCCAGAATGGCTTCATGGTCTACGCAGCCGGTCAGCCGATCTATGTCTTCTACACCGGCGACCGCTCATACGCCGCCTACCCAAATCCCGGCAACAGCGGCGCGGGGAGTGAAGGCGGCGCGGGGCCGTCCGCCGGTCTCTACAAGCCAGTCAACGCCTTCGGTGTCGTCTGGACCGCGCAGAAACTGCAAAGCAAACTTGGCTATGCAACCAGCCCCGGCGAAGCGGGCGGCAGCGGGACGATTCAGACCTTCGAGAATGGCGCGATCCTTTCGGTCGGCAACGATGTCTACGTCCTCCTCAAAAGCGGCGCCTGGCAGCCCTTCAGCGGCTAGGCGACGGTCCTCACCCCCGGCCCCTCTCCATCGCCTCAACGCTTCGGTAGCGCAAGATCACGGCGGCGATGGAGAGGGGAGCCATCCGCTTTGCAGTCAACTGCAAAGCGAACTCTCCCGACAAACACAACGAAGAAAGGGCGGATCATGTATCCGCCCTTTTCGCGCTCCCGATTGCATTTTCTCCCCCTCTCCTTTGCTTGTCAGCAAAGGAGAGGGGGCTGGGGGGTGAGATTCCCCTTATCGCGAGGCCGTCTGCTTCGTCATCCGGACCGCGTCCATACTGCCACTGCCGGTGAATGCCGCCGTGGCCGTCGCCGCGCCCGGTGCGGTGAGATTGGCGACGAACTGCGTCGGCACGGGCTTTGCAGCCTCGGCACGCGCCGCCGCCGCGCTCTCCGCCCAGATGAAATGATCCCTGCCGAAGTGGTTGACGACGTAGAGTGATTCCTTCTTCGTGGCCATCGGTCTACTCCTTTATCGTGTGATCGTAGAACCGCGCGGCTGCCGTTCTACGTGTGCGAATCATTCAACAACACGACCATGACGCACGAAACGTGCCGAACGACCGTGTTGATGACACTTCCGCCATCTCCTCAATCAGAACGCGATGCGCGTCACTTTATTCTACAGATGGGGAGCGCATGCGGATGTATACCGCGCCATCCTGATCGGATAGGATCGCGTATTGTTTATGCGCGTATCCTTGACCGCTTCAGTGGAGGTGTATATCCCCGCGTGGATGAATCACGAGTAGTCGCCGATCTCATCAACGTGGCAGCAACCGGCATGCACCGCCTGACGCCGGATGAATTGCGGCACGTGCTCGAACATGTTGCCCAAGCCGGGTTTGATCCAACGCCACATGCGAGAGCGGGCGGGCGGCTCACGGGTCTCCAGTGGCAAGGGCGTATCCTGCGAGGTAACGACCATTTGCCGTCTGCCGAGGTGCATTACCTTCGGCACGTTATCGCCCAACGCGAATGGCCCGTTGGTACAACGTTATCGCAATACATTGACAGCATTCAGGAGGTCGTTTGTGATGCCCGGAGCGGCGTCGTGATCAGCGAATACGAAGGCGTGCTGCAACTGTCAGTAGTGTGCTTGTCCGGGTCGTTACGAGGGCCAGACGGTGATGAATGGATTCTGGTAGACTACCGCATAGCACTCGGTTACTGGACAACCGCTTTCCAACCGTCCGAGAAGTTAGAAGTGCTGCAGGCCCCCGAGCGGAGGATTATTCGATGGCTGCGAAGACCGAGGTCACTGATCGCGTTGAACGACGCCTGAGCGGAATCCTGGCTGAAGTTGATTGGCTGCCGAATACTGCTGCCGAATGGAATGAACTGCCTGATGGAGAACGAGCGTCTATTTCAATGGATTGGGATCATCTCATGGCGGACTATTTGCCAGAAATCCACAACGCCTATCATGCAGATCAAATGACGCCCGATCAACGTGCCCGTTATTATGAGTTGCTTCACAAGCTCAAGGATGCCCAGCCGATCTTCGAGCGATTGAATCTCTACCGACCGACCATTCCCCTCGATATTCCGTCCACAACTGCCGCCGATTGATTCATGGTTGATACGTTACCGCGCTATCGCCTCATCCTGCTGCCGGTAAATGGCTCAGAAGCGTCAATGTTCGCCGCCGCACACGCCGCGATGCTTGCCCGTGCGACGGACGCGGCGGTGGCAATCCTCGCCGTGATGGATACGAGCGCGGGGTTTTCGTTCGGCGCGGAGGGGATAGCCGCATATCAGCGGCTGCGCATGGCGGCGCAGGCAGCGATCGAAGCGGCGAGTGTGGTTATCCGTCGCGCCGGTGTCGCGCGGGTCGAACACCTCATCATGGATGGTACGCCGGGCGCGGCGATTCTGGAAGTCGCGGATGAGCAGGGTGCGGATTTGATCGTGCTCGGCGGCGCGCGTGCTATGCTTGGCGACACATCGTCCGACAGCATCGCCGCGCAAATCGTACGCCATGCCCGATGCCCCGTGTTGATCGTCCCTGCGGAAAGGAAGCCCGTGTGATGGATACCAGCCGTGACGAGGCGCGCCGCCGCGATGCCGCCGATCCGCTCCGGTCGTACCGCGACCGCTTCTACACGCAGCCAGGGACGATCTACATGGACGGGAACTCGCTCGGTCTCCTCTCGCGCGATGCGGAGCGAACGCTGTTGCGCGTGCTGGAAGAATGGAAGACGCAGGGCATCGAGGCATGGCTGAATGCCGATCCGCCGTGGTACACGCTCACGGAAGAACTCGGCGCGCTCATGGCCCCGCTCGTCGGCGCGGAGCCGGACGAGGTAATCGTCACGGCGAGCACGACGGTCAATCTCCACACGCTCGTCGCCACCTTCTATCAGCCGACGCGCGAGCGACGAAAGATCATCGCCACGTCGCTGGACTTTCCCTCGGACATCTACGCGCTGCAAAGCCAGATCCGGCTGCATGGCGGCGATCCCGCCCGCGATCTCGTCGTCGTGCAGAGCCGGGATAGGCGGCTGATCGAGGAAGACGACATCATCGCGGCGATGACGCCGGAGGTCGCGATGGTCATTCTGCCCGCCGTCTATTATCGCAGCGGCCAACTGCTGGACATCGCCCGATTGACCGCCGCCGCGCACGAGCGGGGCATCCTGATCGGCATAGATGG
>JALYUS010000314.1 GCA_030853625.1 Chloroflexota bacterium | reverse complement strand
ATCATCCTCGGTCGCGAGGCCGTGCAGCGGTATCTCGTGGACGAAGTGCTGCGGGTGTATCGCTCCCAGGGTGTGAACACGAACGAGAAGCACATCGAAGTGATCGTGCGGCAAATGCTTCGCAAGGTGCGCATCGAGAATGCCGGCGACACGGACTTGTTGCCGGACGATCTCGTGGACCGCGTGACCTTCGAGGAGACGAACCGCGAGGTGCTGGCGCAGGGCGGCGAGCCGGCGACGGCGCAGCCGGTACTGCTCGGCGTGACGAAGGCGAGCCTGACGACGGACAGTTTCCTCTCCGCCGCCTCCTTCCAGGAGACGACGCGGGTGCTGACCGAAGCCGCGATCAACGGCCGGATTGACCGGCTGCGCGGCTTGAAGGAGAACGTCATCATCGGCAAGTTGATCCCGGCGGGGTCGGGCTTCGCGGCCCGCTACGCCCCGCAGGCGGAAGCGCCGCTCGCGACGCTCTCCCGCGATCTCGGCCTGGACGACGAGGACACCCGCGCCTTGATGGGCGACGATGACGCCCTGACCGCTGCGACCCTCGCCGCCATGGAACGGGAGCGCGACGCGATGCTCACGCCGGAGGACGATGAAGCGGCCTTCGAGCCTGACTTCGAGGACGACCTCGATGAGACGCCGAGCGTCGCGGACGATGACGACTAGGGCGACGTAGCCAGTCATCGGTAGTCGGTAGGCAGTAGCCGGAACGAGTGGGATGGAGTACGCTCCATTCCACTCGTTTCTCTTTGCGTTTCGGGAGGCCGGGATGGCTGACACTCAACCGCTCATACCGTCGTGAAAGGAGCGATCCATGAGCACATGGGGCTACGACATCTTTGATAACGACGAGGCGAACGACATCCGCGCGCTGTTCGAGGATGAGATGGAGACGCGCGCATCCGTCGCCCATGCGACTGCAGAAATCCTGCGCGAATCGAAAGGCGCGTTGGACGATCCGGAGAGCGGCCCGATCATCTGGCTTGCCCTTGCGGCGTTGCAACTTGGTCGCGGCGAACTCCAGGCCAACGTGCGCGACCATGCGCTGGCCGTGATTGACGGCGGCGCGGACTTGAAACGTTGGGAGGCGGAGGCGAATCCTGAAGACGTTGCCGGGCGCAGACGTGTTTTGGGGGAACTGCGGGCGCGACTTACTGCCAAAGCGTGACCTTTTCGTAGCGGCGATGCTCGAATCGCCCCATAGGCGTCAATGTAGGGCACGTATTCCTGCCATTACTGCGTTCCTCCCCGTGTCTGCCGCTCGGTGGCGTTTGCGGTTTTCCCGACAGGCGGGCGTTCTGGACGCGATGCTCCACGTCATTGCCCGCACCATATCCCGCGCTGATGCGCGCTCTTCTGTCTACATTGACGCCTATGGGGTGATTCACGCATTGCCTCTACGAATATCGCGCTCAGAACGACTTATCGCTTCTGTCGGCTGCCACAGTTCGGGCAGTAGCGCGCGTGGTCGCGGACGGGATAGCCGCAGGTCGGACACGGGTAGACGCGCGGTCCGGTCGGCAGGGGTGGGCGGAGCGGTTCCGGCGGCGCGGACGGCGGCGGATGTGCCGGCGGCTCGTCGGGTCTGTCGCTCGCCTGTCGAGCGACCGCGACACGGGCATAGCCGGCGCGCGGCGGTGCGCCAGCGTCGGGTGTCGGGCGATCCATCGCGATCGGCGGAACGTTTCTTGGTAGGGGTGGCGGGAGGGTCGGGGACATCGCGGGAATCGCCGTCGTTGCCATCATCGTGTCCGGCGTGGGCGGTGGCGTGGTTGGCGGTGCGGGTATTGCCGTGTGCATTGGTCCTCCATCCGTACCGGGCAGCGTCTCGGTTGGGATCGCCTCGGGTACGGTCGTACGGTCGTTCTGGACGACTGGGGCATCCTGCGTGATGACTGGTAATTCGCGGACAACGGGCGGCGGAGCATCCGATAGCGCACGATCGCGTCCGCAGGAGACGGCGGGATGCATCGTGCCCGGTGGCGGCCCAATCGGGCGGTCCGATTGCGCCGACGCCAACGATGGAGCCGGGAGCGACGCGGCATCCGATGGCGCGTTCGCCGCATGCGCGACCGCTGCCGTCTGTGCGGCGACTAGATCGGCGATGGGATAGACTATCGGCGGCGGCACACGCAGCGGCATCTGTGGCCGTGTCGGAAGGGGCGAAGACACATGCGACGCGTCTGGCGCCGACGCAACGGCAGGCGATGCATCGGGTTTCGGCAATGTACCCACGGCTGATGGTGCGAGTTGGATGCCCGGTGGCGGGGTGGCGGGCCAGTCAATGAGCGGGGCGATCGCATAGATCGGCTGCGGCGTCGGCGGTGTGGTGGGATAGACCACCGGCGGGCGTGGCGCGGGTTGGGTGGGTGCGGTGGGTTGCTCCGCGTCGTGCGGCTCGGCTGGTATCGCGATGGTCGGTGATCCGACTGACGCAAGCAGCGCCATCTCGCGGTCATCGTCCCGCCGCGTTGCGACGATGCCGATGACCGCTGCGATGCCGCCAAGCAGCAACGCAGCGAGCAGCAGGTAGCCAACATCCTCAATCAACAGGCGGGACAGCACGCTCGTCTGGAGTGTCTCCCCACGACCCGCCGCGAAAGCATCCGAACGTAGTGTGCGAAGGACGAGCGCGAGCAGGAGACCGCCATTGAGAACCGCCATCACCGCGCCGAAAGCGCGCTCCGTCGCGCCGAGCGGGCGGGGCCGGTAGAGCGCAAAACTCCCTATCACACCGAGGAGAACCGTACCGACGAGCAGATAGAGTAGCGCGACGGTCGTCGTCGTCCGCGCGAGT
>JALYUS010000308.1 GCA_030853625.1 Chloroflexota bacterium | reverse complement strand
CTGTGCCTCCCCGCCGAAACCAACGCGCGAATTACTCCACCATCCCGTCGTACGCATCCTTAGTCAGGGTGAGGACGATCTGCTGTGCGTCCGCCGCGTGGATGTTGGCAACAGGAATTGCGCGATGATCGCGATGCAGCAGCCCGGTTGCCACGACGATCCCCGTCGGCTTGCCCTCCGCATCAATCTCCACCGTATGCACGATGCCGATGGTATGCCCGTCCCGCGTGACCACCTTCGTGCCCCTGCCGATCCGATAGTCCCCCTCTCCGAGGCTGCTCTCGGTCATCACTGTCTCATCCGTCGGGTCTTCAATCCCGAACAGACCATCGCCTGCGGGGTCATACGCCCGTGCCCCTCCGCCGGACGCGGCACCGTGCGTCGGAAGGACCATCCCTCCTCCGCCTGCTTGCCCTGCGGGGATCAGGTAGCGCCACTCCGTCTGCTCGGTATTCTCGGCAACAATGAAATTCTGCTGCGCGAATTCGGGCATCGTGCGCACCTGGGCAGTGGTGAAGGCGAGGTGGAGGGTATGGTCCGCATCTTCCCGTGCGATCGTCTCGATCGGCACCACGTAGTCGTGGGTGTGGAATCGCCCAGTCCGCAGAATGAACGATTCGATCGTTTGTGTATGCGCATCAAGGACGAGTTGGTCAATCTTGCCGACCTCTTCGCGATCCGCACTCCACACCGTCGCGCCCAGTTCGATGCTGTGGACCGTTGCACCCAGTTTCATCCGCATTTTCGGACGTTCCATCGGTTTCTCCACTCCTGCGCGGTGTGGGCGGATTCAGCCGACCCTACCCGCGCGCCATGGTCGATCACGACCGCATCGCTGAACACCATTCCATCACTCTCGTGTGCCGGATAGGTAGTTCCTACCACGGAAACGCAACCAGCAGCGGCCCGCTTGGCCCGGCAGCGCCCGTCCGTTACCCCAGGGAGCGTCATCCTGATCGGCGATCTGCCATCCTCGCTGCCCCTGCTCACCGTTCACCGCGCGGTGAGCTCGATTGTCTCCGAACACGAACCGTCGCTCCACACGCCATCGCCAGTCGGATCGCCGCCACGCTCTTCCTCAGCTGTCACTTGCCGCGTCGAGCGCAGAGAAGCCCCGCCGTGCCACGCGTGCAGCCACGGTGAGCCTCAGCAGTGCTTCGGCCCCTCGCGCTACTGCGCGTGGCTGGGGTGACACCTCCAGGAGTTGATCGAGCCCCCGCGCCGTCGCAACGGAGACGGGGACTGGCACCAAAGCAACCTGCCGATCCGGGATTTGCCCGATAGACAGCGGCCCAAGCACCGCCTCGATCGCGCGCAGCAGTTCGCGCCGATCGACCGGCGTCCGCACCACCTGGCAGCACATCGTCCGGAGGGCCTCGGCTTGCAGCGACGGGCGGAGCGTCTGTCCGGCGGTGAGCACCACACCAATCTGCGTCGTCTGGGGGTCCGCCCACAGGTGCTTCAGGAACTCCCAGCCATCGCTGCCTCGCCCCCACCCGCGATCAAGGATCACGAGGGCGGGTTGGTACCGCTTGACCAGTGCGTACACATCCACCACGTCGTTTGGGCGACAGCGGAGGGTACGATAGCCAACGGGGATAAGCAGGGCCTGCATCGCAGAGAGAAAGGAAGGATCCTCGTCGAGGATCGCGATGATCGGGGCCGTCATCGGGCCCTCTTTCCGCAAACACTGGATGGGACGACACGAGCGGGGAGCAGCTGTGGGCCACCTTCCCGTCGGGCGCTCGGTCGTCATCAGCGCTACCCGAACAGCGTAACACATTACGAACACGTTCAGACGACGATTGGCGGAAATCTAGAGAAATATATTCATTCTGGCGAATACGAGACTTTTACATGGGAAAAACACTTAAGGGGAAGAATCGTGGTATCATGATCGTGTCTAGTTCTTGACCCCCGCTCGACACCCCCGACATTGTGGGCCGCGCCGCGAGGCGCCGGCAATGCGAGAATCTTCTGGGTCGCAGACCGCCATGCACCGTTTGGTGCGTGCGGGACGCGAGGAGACCCGCATGACCACGACACACGACGGCCGATCCCTGCCCAAACGCCGCCCTGGCCCCAAGCCGTGGGGACGCACCGTCGTCCCTTTGACGATCACCGTCACCCACGCCCAGCGTACCGCCCTTGAGGCGCTGGCGGGCGAGCAGAAGAGCAGCATCAGCACGATCGTGCGCCGGTTCGTCGCCGCAGGACTCGCTGCGGGCGGGCTATTCGTCTTCGCAGCACTGATCGACATCGCTATCGCGCGCCGCACGGGTGCAGGCGCCCGCTGGGCCGCAAAGGAGTCATGAGCATGGATGCGCACACCCTCAAAGGCATGGCAATCGTTTCTCTCTCAGAGGGCACGAAACTCGGCTACGTCGAGCAGCCGCTCCTCGACCTGACGGCGCGAAAGGTCGTCGCCTTGCAGGTCAGAGGGGAGTCGGGCACGTTCATCGTCCGCTTCGACGCGGTGAC
>JALYUS010000304.1 GCA_030853625.1 Chloroflexota bacterium | reverse complement strand
CGATGATCGAGTAGACTTGGGCATGACGGGAACCTCCTTGCGTGAATGGCTTGAGCACCTTCACCGCTAGGATACGTTCCCGTTCTTCATTCCTCCACCCGTTGCGCACCTATCTGAACCTACACAGGGGATGGCGAGGGGAATTTCCGTGGCAGTTTTCTGGCGGGGAATCGGGTGATCAGCGCTGCTTGTTTGCGCTCCGTGTGCATGCTATCGTCACGAACGATCGAAAGCGAAACACAGGGATAGAGAGGAAGGAACCGGACATGGAGCACGCGGCGGAGGTGTCGGTGTCCGAAGAGCAAACGGTTACGGGGCGTGTGTCGCGGGCGGCATCGTCCGCGTTCTGGGTGATGTTCGCGATCAATCTCTTCAACTATCTCGACCGCTATGTCTTGCCCGCCGCGCTCTCCAAAATTCAGACCGAGTTTGGCCTGAGCGATACACAGGCGGGCGCGCTCAGCACCGCGTTTCTCCTCGTCTACGCCGTCGCCGCGCTGCCCCTGAGCATCTGGGCGGATCGTGGCGTGCGCAAGAACGTCATCAGCATCTGCGTGGCGATCTGGAGCGGCGCCACTGTCCTCAGCGGGCTGGCGACGGGCTTCTGGACGCTCTTCGGATCGCGCGCTTTGGTGGGCATCGGGGAAGCGGGCTACTACCCGGCGGGTACGTCGCTCCTCAGCGATTACTACCCTCGTGCGGCGCGTGCCCGCGTGATGAGCAAATGGGGCGCGGGGTCGCTCGTTGGGCTGGCGATTGGCTTCTCGCTCGGTGGCATCCTCGCGGGCAGTCTCGGCTGGCGGGTGGCCTTTTTCATCACCGGGCTGCCCGGCCTGGTTTTTGCCCTGCTCGCCTGGCGGATGCGCGAGCCGGTACGGGGCAGCGCGGATGGCTGGCGGCGTCGGGCCGATAACGATCCGCAGCCGCAGCCGTTCGGGCCGCAACTGCGTCTGCTCTTCGGCACGCGGACAGTCGTCGTTGGTATTTTTCTGCAAATCTTCGCCTTCTGGGTGCTCGGCGCGGCGGCGTATTGGCTGCCGGTCTATCTCCAGCGCGCCTTTGGCTTCACGTCGGGGAAGGCCGGGACGGTGTCGGGCGCGGTACTCGTCGTGGCGGGGCTGATCGGTATCCTGCTCGGCGGCATGCTGGCGGACCGGCTGACCGAACGCTGGGCGAGTGGGCGGGTCCTTGCCTGTGGGATCACGCTTGCGGCGGCTGCGCCTTGCTTCGCGCTCGCCGTCGCGCAGGGCGGCTTCGGCGGTTTCCTGCCGCTCTTCTTCGTCAGCGCCTTGTTGCTGAGTATGTACTCCGGCCCGCTCACTGCCGTGACGCAGGATGTTGTGCCGCCGGGCGTGCGGGCGCTCGTCGTCTCGATCACACTCTTGATCGGCCACCTCTTTGGCGATGTCACGTCCCCGCTGATCGTCGGCGCCATCTCGGATCATCTCGGCGGCGGCGCGCACGGATTGAGTCGCGCGTTGCAGGTGACATGCCCGATCATGCTCCTCTGTGCGGGGATCGTCGGGCTGGTCGGCAGCCGCTACGTCGGGCGTGATCTTGCCCGGATGGAGGAACAGCGGCTCGCATAAACGAATGTCAAACTGCTTCAAGGGAATCGTGCGGCCCTGACGGCAGTTCGATGGCGACGGCATCGCCCGGCCGGACCGGGCCACCGGCGATGACCACCGCCATGACGCCGGCCTTGCGGATCAGGTTCCCCCGCGCGTCCCGACCGAGCACCGCCGCCATCAGGCCGGGCTGAATCTGATCGAGTTGCGCGCACGGATTGCGTAGCCCGGTGATCTCGATGGTCGCCGCGTCGCCAAAGCGCAACCGCGTGCCGGTCGGCAGGCCGAGCAGATCAATCCCCTCGGTCGTGATATTCTCGCCCATCTGCCCGGCGGAGACGGTGAATCCGGCGTCGCGCAACTCCGCGTGGAGTTCGGCGTGGATCAGATGAACCTGCCGGAGATTCGGCTGGTTCGGATCGCGCGCGACCCGCGAGCGGTGCTTGACGGTGATCCCGGCATGCGCGTCGTCCGCGACGCCAAGCCCTTCGAGCAGGTGGATCGCCGACTGATTGCCTTTGGTCAGTGTATGTGTTGCACTGCGACTGACCGCCGTGACTTTTCCGATCATGCTTCCCTCCCAGTTCGAACGTCAAACGTCGAACTCATTGTTTTCGGGCCAATGCGGGCGATGGTTTCGCAGAGGCGGGTGATGTCATCCTCGTTGATGAAATAGGCGGCAGAGACGCGGACGGCGCTCGGATGTTCGACGCGGCGCTGAATGATCTTGTGATCGTCCCAGAGCGTTTTTGAGAGGTCCTCGCCGCGCCAACCGGCGAGTGCGAAGGTGACGATGCCGCACGAATCCTCCCACGCGGGCGGGGTGTACACCGTGACGCCGGGGAGGGCGGCGAGATCGCGCTTCATCCGGGCGGACAACGCGGCCTGATGCGCTTCGATGGCCGCCGCACCGAGCGATGCGCGATACCGCAAGGCGGCATCCAGCCCGGCGTAGGGGCCGAAGTTGCGCGTGCCGTACTCGAAGCGACGGGCGGACTCGACGAGGCGCAGTTCGGGCAGCGCGCTGTCCACGAAGGCGTCGCGCAGGCGCTCGCGCGTGTACGTCCCGCTGCCGACGAAGGTGGGCTGCATTTCCGCCAGCCGTTCGGCGGCTACCCAGAGAAAGCCGGTGCCCTTCGGACCACAGAGCCACTTGTGGCCATTGCCGGTGAGGGCGTCCGCCCCGATGGCGCGCGGCGAGAAGTCGAACTGCCCAACGGACTGCGCGCCGTCCACGAACGCCCATGCACCGCGCTCCTTCGCCAGCCGACAGATCGCCGCGATCGGCAGGCGGATGCCCGTCTCGCACGAGACGTGGCTGACCGCGATGGCGACCGTCCGCTCCGAGAGCGCGGCGCGGAAGTTCGCCAGCGTCTGCTCGGCATCCGGGGAGATGGCGAAGGTGCGCACGCGAGGGCCGCCGCGTGCGGCGAGCGTAAACCACGGCATGATGATCGCGGGGTGCTCCTCATTGGAGATCACCACCTCCGCCGCGCCGTCCATCGGCCATCGAATCGCCTGAATGAAGAGATTGACGCCATCCGTCGCGTTGTGCGACCAGGCGATCTCGTCCGGGGAGACATGGAGCAGGGCCGCCAACCGCGTCCGGCCCGCCTCAGATTCCTCCGTCGCCCGCGTGATGCCGACATGGCCGTAGCGGTCATGCGCCGCAACTGCCGCGAGATAGGTTTCCAGCACCGGCTCGGCGAGGATACCCTCGGTGCCGGTGTTCAGGTAGGTCATTTCCCGCAGGATCGGTAGCCGCGCCCGCACCGCATCCAGATCATATCCCGCCGTCATCGCTCACTCTCCCTCCTGTCCACCATCTATCGGCAATACCCGCAGTCTCACGCCACGCCTGCCTCGCGTCAAGGCAGGGAAAAGGGGAAAGGGACCGAGCACAGAGATCACAGAGGACACAGAGAGCACAGAGAGGAGGAGGATAAGAAAAAGACGCTCTGTGTTCTTTGCGTCCTCTGTGCCCTCTGTGTTAAGGTCCCTTTCAAGCATCTGGCAGTTCAAACCCCGATATTCGGAGGGTGTATGGTAGAGACAGCGTTCGATGTGATCGTGATCGGGCTGGGGGCGATGGGGAGCGCGACGGCGTATCATGCGGCGCGGCGCGGCGCGCGCGTGCTTGGGCTGGATGCGTACCCACGCGGACACAAGAACGGCTCGTCGCACGGCA
>JALYUS010000292.1 GCA_030853625.1 Chloroflexota bacterium | reverse complement strand
GCAGCAGGCGAAAGAGGCCGAGTTCCGTCTCCGTCGTGAAGCCGTACAATGCGATCTGATCTTCGCGCAGATAGAGGTGCGTCACCAGTCGGACAGGCGTGCCATCACGCGGCAATGCGCCGAGCGTCGTATGCGAGACGGCGATTTGCAGCGTGATCGAGCCGACTTCGAGAAAGATGCCATCGGGAAGGACGCCGACGACCACGCCACGAACACCGGCAAGCATGGATGCCTCCTATTCGCTAGCGAGCAATGAGCAATGAGCAATGAGTGATCCTCTGCAACGACCGTGGCGATTGCTTGAACGCCGAGCCTCCGCATTGGTCCTCATTGCTCATTGCTCGTTGCTCATTGCTCACTGCGCATGTCGGGATCGTTGTAGAGGCGCGGCAGCATGTCGTACGGCGACCATTCGCTGCTCTGACCGTACTTGCCTTCGTAGTGCTTGTCTGTCTCGCCAACCTCGAAAAAGAGGATTTGCGCGACGCGAAGGCCGACCGGTAAGGCAATCGTCGCATGCGAGTGGTTCGTAATTTCCATCGTCCAGCGCGCGATATAGCCGACATCACCGACGCCCGCGCATTTGCAGACACTCATGCACGATCGTCCGATGCTGGAGCGAGCGCGCATCGAAGTCGTGTAGCCATTGCGACCGCCGACGATTTCACGCGTGTGCGCGAGGATCGTGTCGCCGGGGCGGACGGCAATCACGTCATGAGCGCGGATCGGCTCGCCCCAGAATCTCTTTGTCTGTTCCTCGGAGAGGAAACTGACCGTCTGCATGTTCCGGTTCGGCTCGAAATAAAACTCACCGAGCCGCACGTCATAGGAGTTTGTGCCGAGATTACCCGGCTCAAATGGCTCAATCACGATGTCCCCGGCGTCCATTGCCTGCCGAATGCGACGGTCTGAGAGCAGCACACACCCCTCCTAACGGATCAGGAAGAAGAGAACGACGAGGCCGATAATGACGATCAACGCAACGACAATGCCGATCATTGCCGCGATTGGCAAGCCGCCCTTTGTCGGTACCGATGGCAGGCGGTCGGTCGCTGCCTCTGAGAGCATCATCGGTGGTGCAACCGGAGCGGCGATCAGCGCCTGCTCGCGCGTCGCTTTGACGATGACGACGGAGACATTGTCCGAGGCATTCCGGGTATTGGCGAGGTCAATCAGTTCGTTCGCCGCCTGTTCGGGCGGGAGCGCCTGAACGACCTGCTTCATCTCGGCGTCCTCGATGATGCCGGATAGGCCGTCGGAGCAGAGCAGGACAACATCGTCCGCCATCAAATCCACCTCAAAAATGTCTACGTCCACTCTCTGACGCTGGCCGAGCGCGCGCGTGACGACGTTCCGCTGGCGGCTTTCCTTCGCCTGTTGCGGCGTCATCTGCCCGGCGCGGACGGCCTCGGCAACAAGGGAATGATCCTTTGAGATCGGCGTCATTTGTGTCCGGCCACGCGAGAGATAGGCGCGGCTATCCCCGACGTTACTAATGACCAGCGTTGCATCGCGGATGACACCGGCAACGAGCGTTGTGCCCATCGCCCGTTCCTCGCTCTGGCTGAGGCCACGTTCGTAGACGGCCTCGTTCGCCAGACGGACGGCGCGCTTCAGGGCCGTCGGAATCTCCGTCGTGTCGCTGCCATAATAGGTGTGGAAGAGTGTCTCGATGGCCAACGCACTGGCGACTTCGCCCTGCTCATTACCGCCAACGCCGTCCGCGACCGCGAAGAGATAGCCACTCTCAGCGAAGGGGATCGTCTGCGGCAAGTCCTGCCAGGTGCCGATCGCGTCCTCATTGTTCGCCCGGACCCGCCCGGTATCGGTCCGTGCCCCCACCCAGAGATGGTATTCACGACCTGGTGAGGCGCCGTTCCCTACCGCTTCACTCACGCCTGCCCTCCGAACTGCCGCATCGTCCTCATGCTCCTTCGCCCACGGCATCTATCTGTGCCTTTTGCAGTTTGCCGCTGTAGTCAATGTACAAGGCCTGCCACTCCGAGAAGACATCGAGCGCCGCCGTACCTGCCTCGCGGTGGCCGTTACCCGTCGCCTTCGTCCCTCCAAATGGTAACTGAATTTCCGCGCCAGTGGTTCCCGCATTAACGTAGAGAATGCCCGTGTCCACATCCCGCATCGCCCGGAATGCCTGGTTAATGTCGCGAGTGAAGATCGAGGCGGACAAACCGTACTCGCTCTGGTTGACGATCTCGATGGCCTGTTCGAGCGAAGCGACCGGCAGAACCGATATGACCGGCCCGAAGATTTCTTCGCGCGCGATCCGCATGTTGGGCGTCACGCCGGTGAAAATCGTCGGTTCGTGGAAGAATCCCTTATCGAGCGGCCCACTCCGCGCCACGTTGCCGCCGATGACGAGTTCCGCGCCTTCGCGCTGCCCGATCGGGATGTACGACTGAATGCGCTCCAGTTGCGTGCCACTGATAACCGGGCCAACGTCGGTCGCTTCATCGAGGCCGTCGCCGAGCCGTAATTGGCGCGCCTTCGCGACGAGTTTATCCGTCAGGTCGCGATAGACCGCCTGATGGACGATTACCCGGCTCGCCGCCGTGCAGCGCTGCCCGGACGTGCCAAATGCGGACCAGAGGATACCCTCGGTGGCGAGGTCGAGGTCGGCATCGTCCATCACCATCACGGCGTTTTTGCCGCCGAGTTCGAGCATCACCCGCTTGCGTCCGCGTGCGGCGGCGACCGCGACTTCGTCACCAACGTCGGTGCTGCCGGTGAACGAGATCAGTTTGACATCGGGGTGCGCGATCAGGGCGCTCCCCACGTCGCTGCCCGTGCCGAAGATGATATTCAGTACACCGGGCGGCAACCCCGCCTCCTCGAAAATTTTGACGAGGCGATAGGCGAGCAGCGGGGTGTAAGTCGCGGGTTTGAAGACGACCGTATTGCCGCAAATCAGCGCGGGCATGATCTTCCACGTTGGGATCGCCATCGGGAAGTTCCACGGCGTGATGAGGCCGACGACACCAATCGGGCGGCGCTGGGACATCGCCCACTTGTTCGGCAATTCGGAGGGCACGACCTGACCGAACTGGCGGCGACCCTCACCAGCCATGTAGAAGGCCATGTCAATGCCTTCCTGCACATCGCCCCGCGCCTCCGCCAACACCTTGCCCATTTCACGCGTCATATCCCGTGCGAGCGATTCTTTCTGCTCGCGGAGCAGTTGCCCGGCGCGATAGAGAATCTCGCCCCGATGCGGGGCAGGGTAGAGCCGCCACTTCGTGAAGGCGCGCTTCGCCGCCTCGACCGCGCGCCCGATTTCCGCCGCGCCGCCCTGCGCGAACGTGCCGATCAGTTCGCCATTTGCCGGATTGCGATTCTCAAACGTCGCGCCGTCCGCCGACTCGACCCAATGACCGCCGATGAAATGTCGAAAGAGATCAGGCACCACGTTCCGCGCCTCCTCCTCTGCCTGCGAATATCCGCAGGAAGACCTGAATGTACACACGTTTGTACTGTTAAAAGCGGCGGCGGTCAATGTGCGCAGAGCGGGGAACCTAACCCCCGGCCCCTTCCCGCGAGGAAGGGGAGTGAGCCTTCTTGATATCCGGGTGTTACAGGACCACCTCGATACTGCGATGAGTCACCCCTTCCTCGCGGGAAGGGGCCGGGGGTTAGGATTCTCCCCTGCGATCGGGCAGCGTCTGGTAGGCGGCTTCCGCGCCGATCCAGACTTCGCCGTCCGCGTACGCCTCTTTTTTCCAGATCGGCGCGCGTTCTTTGAGCCGGTCAATCGCGTACTCGCTGGCGGCGAACGCATCGTGCCGGTGCGCCGATGCAACAGCGATCACGACACTCACCTCGCCAACGACGAGATGCCCGACGCGGTGATGGATCGCGACTGCGCGAATATCCCATCGCGCGCGCATCTCTGCCGCAATCTGGGCAAAGATCGGCGTGCAACCGGCGGCGTACGCTTCATAGTCTAGCCAGAGGACGGCGCGCCCGCGCGCGTGGTTGCGGACCGTGCCGAGGAAGAGCACAACTGCCCCCGCCTCCGGCGCAGCGACGAGCGTGGCGATTGCATCGCCAATCAGCGGCGCCTCGGTCACGACGAAGCGCGGATCGTCTCCTGATCCGCCGGCGACGGGCGGAATAAAGGCGACTTCGTCACCATTCTCCAACGCCTTGTCGAGATCGGCGTATGCGGCATTGACCATTACGGGCGACGTGCGGAGAAGACCGGCGATGCGGGGATACTCGGCGCTCAAAGCCGCCGCGATGTCTGCTGCGGTTGTGCCATCGGGAACGTCGCGGGTCTCGGTCTCGGCGCCGACAGTCTCGCGGATGATCGCAAAGTGGCGCAGGATGATCGTTGGCATCGCTAGAACGGGATTTCGGCGTCGAGATCGTCCGCCGCCGGTTCATCCCAGATCGAGCGCGGCTGCGGTGCGGCCGCAGGGGAGGGGGCAGCGGGTGGCGGCATTGCCGCTTCCGGCTCAGATGTGCCGCGATAGAACCGTCGGCGCAGGGAGCGCACCGTATCCGACCACGGCCCGTCACCCGCGCTGGAACGGGCGGCAGCCGTCAGCGTCATGTCGAGTTGATTGCATGCCTGCAAGACGACGGCCTCCGCTGTTTGCGGGGGCGCGCCATTAAAGCCGCGCTGCTCGTGGGTCGCGACGGCGTGATAGAGCCGCCGTCGTGGTTCGTCCGCCAGGCCACCCGCCTCGTCCACCAAGCGATCGAGGCGAATGAGCGAGAGCGTGGACGGATCGAGCAACTGCCCCTCGATGGATTGCGCGAAGGTCAGCGGCTCGAAGGCATCTACCTTGCCGATGTCGTGGAGCAGGGCGGCGGACAGCAATAAGTCGGCGTCCACATCCGTCCGCGTCGTCGCGATCGCGAGGGCGAGTTGCGCGACATTGAGCGAATGTTCGAGCAACCCGCCGAGGTATGCGTACGCCTCGACGTGCGCGGCGGGCGCGCGGACGAACGCATCGAAGAAGGTGGAAGCCATGAAGACGCTCAGAAGATTGTGCAATTCGCGGTTCGCGACTGTTTCGGCCAGTCCCCCATACTCCTGTGCCATCTGCTGATGATCGCGCGGCGACGACGGGACGTAGTCCGTCAGGTCCGCACCCTCGATAGCGGTCGCATCGGAGATAATCAGCGAGACTTCGTTGCCGTATGCCTGCGTTGTCCCAATCACCTGAACAACCGCATCTTTGAGAAGGATATTCTCGACGAACGGCAGGTTCTCCGACCAGACGCGGCCGGGCACAACGCCCGTGCGGTCGGCGAGTTCGAGCGAGAGGAAGGGCTTGGAGTCGCCAAATTTATTCGGCTTCGTCATCTTGCGCTCGGCGCTGCGGACGAGGAAGGTGGAGTCCACATTCATATTCGCTTCGATGTCGCGCGCATAGAGCGTCTTTGCGGCCATGTCGTTGCTCCTGAGGAGAATGGCGCCCCTGGCAGGGCTCGAACCTGCGACCTAGGGATTAGAAGGCCCTCGCTCTGTCCGCTGAGCTACAGGGGCGCAAGCGCAAGTACCGATGTGATTGTACGTCGTCTCTGCCCCCGCGCGCAATGTCGGAGAATCCTAACCCCCCAG
>JALYUS010000279.1 GCA_030853625.1 Chloroflexota bacterium | reverse complement strand
GATGTCGGCTCGTCGCATCCTGGGGCTGGAGAAGGTCCCAAGGGTTGGGCTGTTCGCCCATTAAAGCGGTACGCGAGCTGGGTTCAGAACGTCGTGAGACAGTTCGGTCTCTATCCGCCGTGGGCGTTCGATCAATGACCGGCGCTGACCCTAGTACGAGAGGACCGGGTTGGACCGACCGCTGGTGTGCCGGTTGTTGCCAAAGCAGCACCGCCGGGTAGCTACGTCGGGATGGGAGAACCGCTGAGCGCATCTAAGTGGGAACCCCACCGGGAGATGATTGATCGCGCCTGCCATTGAGCAGGGAAGCCCCCCGGCAGACCACCGGGTTGAGCGGCCGCGCGTGGACAGCGGGCAACCGTTGGAGCGGAGCGGTGCGCATGGGCGAGGGCGGTTATTCCAGCCGTGCGTGCAAACGTGAGGGGGCGTGGGGGTGGCCCACGTCGCCGCAGGTCGGTGTCAGCCGTTCCTGGTATCCTGGCTTCGCTGCATAAGAGAGAAGGGCTGAGGAGTGAGGGATGAGGGGTGAGCAGGGAGTGGAAACACGCATTGCTCATTGCTCGTTGCTCATTGCTCGCCCCGGTGAGTGGGGGGGTGCCGGGCGTGAGCGAACGCGGCGGCGATCCACCCGGTCCCATCCCGAACCCGGTCGTGCCCCCCGCCAGCGCTGGCGGAGTACTGGGCGGGCAACTGCCTGGGAAGCGCGGCCCTCGCGCCTGGCACCCCCCTTACCCACCCCTCCCTCCTTCCTCGTCTTCTTTCCTCCCTGGCGCGGGGTGGAGCAGCGGCAGCTCGTTGGGCTCATAACCCAAAGGTCGTGGGTTCGAATCCCACCCCCGCTACCATCTTTTTCTGCTGACAGCGGCATGGCGCCCTGCCCGAGTAGAAGGGCCTCGCCCGCAAGGCGGGGTAGCAATTGATGGTGCAACTCCATCGGGCGCCTCCATCAATTCTCAATCCAACGCTTACTTCCCGATCAATGCGTGAATCACGCGACGTTCCTGCACCGTGGCGACGAGAGGCGGCGATGGCAGCAGCCATGCTGCAATCTCGTCTACAGGTGCGGTAGCGCGCGCTTGAATTGCCGCGCGGGCATGCAGAATGGTTGTGCGGTCTCGCAACGCATCACGCCGTCCGATGAGGCTGGCACGATCGCCGGTGAGCGTTGCATACGCAATCGCCGCTGCATCATATCGTGCCAGATCACCGGCATGGTTTCGCAGCAATGGGCGCGGCACGTTCTTCAACAGGCACCACCAGCGATTCCGCGCGAGATAGTACGCTTTTCGCGGTGAACCGTATCCTGCGGTCGCGGAGACTGTATGCCGGACAATGGCGCTCGGAACCGCCAGCGTTGCCCACCGGCGAAGGCGAAGTCGCCACGCGAGATCGGCGTCTTCCAGATAGATGAACAAGGCCGGGTCAAACGATCCAACGTCGTCTATCGCCGCGCGGCGATAGAGCGCGGCGCCTGCGCTTGGACCGAAGATGGGATATGGCTTGTAACGCACGTTGATTGCCTCCCCCACGCGGGCGTCTCGCACAACGCCATTCGTGAAGGTCTCCAGGCCCGCGCACGCGATCACCTCCGGTGATGTCGCGAAGACCATCGTTGGCATGACGGCCGCAACCGTCGGTTCCGCGTCGTCGAGCACAGCCGCCAGAAGTGCGAGCGCATCCGGTGCAAGTTCGGTGTCATTGTTGAGCGTCAGCAGATAGGCGCCGGAACTCGCTCGAATCGCCCGATTATTTGCCGCCGCGAAGCCGAGGTTCGCTGCACAACGATCCACTCGCACCAACGGATATGTCCTTGCCAGCCACGGTATCGTATCGTCACTCGACGCGTTGTCTACGACGATGACTTCGTCCGGGAGGCGCGAACCCGCGAACAATGCCCGAAGACATGGTTCAAGAAGCGTGCGGCCATTAGAAGTGACGATGATGACGCTGATCGTTGCAGACATTCTGCGAGTATACCGGATACACGCATCGTGATTGACCACCGAACCGTTGAATGCTACCCTCACCGCATGAACGGTCGTGGGTATGAGGAAGGATCACCGCGTGGAAATTGTTCAGACAGACAACGCACCGAAGGCCATCGGGCCGTATTCGCAGGCAATTAAGAGCGGCGACTTCGTCTTCACCGCCGGGCAGATCCCACTCGACCCCGCGACCGGCAAACTGGTTGAGGGCGATATTCGCGTGCAAGCGAAGCGGGTACTCGATAACCTC
>JALYUS010000235.1 GCA_030853625.1 Chloroflexota bacterium | reverse complement strand
AAGCCGTATTCCTCCAAAATAAAGCGCGTCCAGCCCTCGTCAATCGCGTTCGACCACCACGGGCGGTAGAGGCCGACTTTCGGCTGCCGCAGTCGCCGCGCGGCAGTCGGCACCCGCTCGACCGCCGCCGCCCGCACGCCGTATTCGACGCAGCGGTTTCGCAGACGCTCCAGCGCATCGCCCGTCGCGGCAATCGCATAGGCGCCCGGTGCGAACTCCTCGCCGCCACCGCGCACGGGGCCACTGGTGCGCCCGACTTCGATCCCCTCGGCTAAGAGCGCGTTGACGAGTTTGACGCCGGCATTCGTTTCCGCGCCGATGATGATGCCCGCCGTGCCCGTGCCTTTGACGGTTCCCTTCGGTGATGGAATCAAGCCAGAGATAGGCATCAGGTCCGCCTTGAAGGGCGTCGCGACCGCGACCGCCTCGACGCCCATCTGCAAGGGGAGCGAGTGCGCGGTGATGTCGTACGGCGGCTTCGGCGGGCCATCCGGGAAGAGGCGGAGGTCGGGGTATTTCTGCGCTTCGAGGAGCGTCTTTGCGTACGAACCATACGGCTGCGCCATCGGGATGACGGCGGACCCGGCAGGATAGGTGACACCGTCCGCCGTGAAGCGCGTTTTCGCCTGTGTCAGTTCGACCCCGCCGCGCTGCAGTACCTGCAAAAGTTCGGCGCGCGTCACCGGATCGCGCTGCCCGGCGGGCACGACGAAGGCGATCGGGGCTTCGGTGCGCGCAATCGCCCGCTGCGAGAGCGCCGCGAAGTTCGAGAGCCACATATCCCGATAGCGCGCGGCATGAAGGAGGAGGGCATCAACGCTGATCCGGTTGTAGGAGACGATGTCCGCAAGCGTCCACTCGCCGCCGGGCCACGGATTCGGGTGATTCCATGTCGCGGCATGCGGATCGAAGCCGCGCCCGACCTTCAAATCCTCCTTGTTGATCGTCACGGGGGTGGCGATGCGGCAACTCGCCGCCTCGGAGAGGATACGCACGCCGCCGTGATAATGCTGGTAGGCGCGGGAGGGGGAGAAGGCGTCGAAAATAACGTTTGTTGTCACGCCTGTTTTGCCGTGCGCCGCGAGCGCTTGCGCCATTGTCGAGCCGAGAACGTTGATCTCCTGCGAGAGGATCGGGTCCACATTTGGATCGTACGGATCAATGAAGGGCGGCACGAAGTAGCGCGGGCCATCCGGCATCATCTGGTGCAGGTCATAGACGATCTGCGGATGCCAGACGTTGTGAATCTTCTCGACCGCAAGGCGGTTCTCGGCCTGCGTGAGCATGAACCAGTCGCGGTTGTTATCGTGGCCGGTATAGGTCTGATAGATCTGCGGCGGCGCGCTCCCCTCGAACGGCGTGCCGAGCGTCTTCGTGTACCACTGCTCGACGAGGTCCCAGCCATCCGGGTTGAGCGATGGCACGAGCAGCAGGATGACGTTGTCGAGGATTTGCCGCGTCGTCGCGTCATCCTTCGTGGCGAGATCGTGCGCGAGGCCCATCGCCATCATCGTCGCGCCCACTTCCGTTGCGTGGATCGTGCAGGTGACGAGCGCGATCGTCTTCCCTTCGGTGACGCACTCGGCGATCCGCTGCGTACTCACGCCGCGCGGGTCGGCGAGATGTGTCTGAATGTCGCGATAGTGATCGAGCCGCGCGTGCGTCTCCTCGCTGGCGATGACCGAGAGAAGGAAGGGCCTGCCCTCGGTGGAGTCGCCGAGTATCTCCGTGTGGACGCGGGGCGAGCGTGCGCCGAGCAGTTGGAAGTAGGCCGCGATCCGCGACCACGGCGCGAGTTTGCGGGCATCGCCCGGCGCGAAACCGAGATGATCGGCGGGCGTCATGATCGCCTGATCCGCCGCTGTCGCGCTCATCTTTCCCATGCGGTTGCCGTCTCCGCCATGTCGTGCTCCTTGCTTTTTCGTCGTACGAGGGGCCGCAAATGTCCGCCGAGTATAGCAGGCCACGCGCGTGGATCATCGATGTCGCATTTGCTCGCGAATCGCGCGCACGAACCACGAACATTGGCGCTCCGAGCGATAGGTTGTTCAGCACCTGCTCGACCGACTGTGGTGGATTTCGCAACCGTTCCGCCTGCTCGGTGATGATTTGCGCTATCGTCTCTGGATTTGTAACGAGAACGTTGCGCGGGGCGCTCATGCGTCGGGCAGAAGGGTGAATTTGCGTGGCGGCAGATCGTATCCGCCCATCTCTTCCGCTTCGCGCGTCATTTCATCGACGATTTGCTTGCGCTCGGCATACCACACCGTATGAAAGGCCATGAGGTCATCATACTGGATGCGGCGGTGGGCGCCGACCATGTACCGCGCCAGTTACTGGATTGTTGGGCGGAGGCTTTCCGGTATCTCGATTGCCTCGCCTGCGGCATTGGTCAGTTTACCGCCGGGTTCGGAAAGGAGGGCCATGTCTCTGCGCCTCTGCGATTCAATTGATTAGCCGGTCTGCCATCGTTGCGAGGAAGGCCCGCGTCGCGGTGGCTGGATGGCACGGGTGGGCGGCGAGATCCCGCGCGCACCGCCGGAGGTCTACGACGCTGTCAATATCATACCAGGTGGGGAGGGTCGCGAGAGAAAGCCCGCATGCTGCTATTCTGGTAACGGTCTGCGCATACACCGCGTTGGTACTCCACGGAATGCCGGAGAAGAGGGCGGGGTGTGGGGCGGTCGTGGCAATCAGGTAGTAGCCGCCATCCTCCGCCGGGCCGAGTACGACATCCGCGCCGTCATCCAGCCGTGCGAACGCCTGCGCGATGTGCGCGGGCGGCAGAGAGGGGAGATCGCTGCCGATCAGCGCGACCTGTGTCGCCCGATGATCGAAGGCACGCTCGATCGCAGAGCACATTGCCGCCCCGACATCGCCGGGCGGGACAGCGAATGTCTGCGGCAGATCATCGCCGAGCAGCGCGGCGAGCCGTTCCGCCGCGCCCGGTGGATGCGCGAGGTGGAGCATGCAATCCCCGACACTCCGCGCGACTGCCAGTGTGTCCGTGAGCGAGGCCGCCGCGAACTGGGCCGCTTCCTCCGGCGTGAGCGGCGGGCAAAGGCGCGTCTTCGTCACCCCGGCGGCGGGCGCTTTCGCCAGCACGATCAGCGCGCGATTCATCAGCGTGTCTGCTCCCACTGCTCGCGGGAGATACCCATCTCCTTCAAAATGTCACTGAGAAGCGTCGGATCAATGTTTCCACTATGGGGATTGGAAATACGTATTTTGAGCCTGTCGCGCTGCATGAATTCGTGCTTGCTTCCAGCGCGTGATCCGATGAAGCCGAGTATGCCCAAACGTCGGATGAGGTCTCGACGGCTCACAGGCGTGAGTCTCGGTGGCACTATGCGACGATCTTCGCGTTTAGGTCAATACCATCTACGACGGGCAATACGTCGTGATCGGCGATGCTGAGAAAGAGCCAGTCTTCCAGTACCTCGCGTAGCTCTTCCCGGCACTCTTCGACTGTTTTGGCATGCGCCCAGACACCGCTAAAACCGGGGATCGTCGCGAAAAAACTCCCGTCCTCATACATCTTGTAGGCAGCATGCCGCATGGCGGCGTGTACGTATGAAGTAAGCATTGGCACGCTCCTCTTCGGTCAATCATCGTCACCGAAAGTTTCGCAGAGAGCGCCACGCATCGCAAATGTGCGGCTATCACCCGCTGTCGCGCTCGGCAAGGAAACGCTGGGCATCGTCTTCGGGGCGGTAGCCGAGTTTTTCCATTGTGTCCGTGATGTCCCAGTGGCGGGCGCTGTTGGCGGAGATAGCGTAGAAGATGCCGAAGGTAAGGTCACTCTCGATGGCGCGCCACGTCACCTGCGCGCCATCGCGCGGGGAGAGCCACATCCACTGCGCGATCTCGTTGTGCGGCTCCGGCAGAAACCAGCCGATGCGCAGGCAAATCACCGAGAGGCCGTATTGATCGCTGTAATGTCGCCCCAACGCCTCGCCGAATGCCTTCGAGACCCCGTAGAGCGAGTCGGGTCGCACGGGCTGGCTGGCGTAGACCGGCCACTGCTGGTCGCGGTCATACATCCCCATCACATGGTTCGTGGAGGCGAAAACGATCTTCCGCACTCCCGCCCGTCGCGCCGCCTCGAAGAGGTTGTACGTGCCGATAATATTGCCGTCGCGCACGCTCTCCCACGTTGCCTGTGTGCTCGAATCTGCCGCCATGTGAATAACCGCGTCCATCCCTTCGAGCGCGGGCGCAATCGCGTCGTAGTCCGCGAGGTCCGCAACGACGTAATCCGCCACCGGGCGTTCCGCCGGGATCGTGTGATGATACTGGAGGCGCAGATCGTAACGATCCTTCAGTTGCTCGGCGAGCGAACTGCCGATGTTGCCCGCCGCCCCCGTGATGAGGACGCGCTTCTTCGTTGTGGTCATAGAAGTGATTCCTTTCGCTTTGTATCGCAAGAGAGAAACAAAGGTGGCGGCGGGCTTTAGCCTGCCACAGCGATTGAGTTCGGCAGGCTAAAGC
>JALYUS010000226.1 GCA_030853625.1 Chloroflexota bacterium | reverse complement strand
AGGAGGATACGTGGACGCTGGGTGCGTGTTCCGACATGATGATCAGTGACTCGTCCTCTCTGGACCTGTCGCAGCAAATAGATGAAGGGCAAGAGCAACCCGAGCAGTACGCCAATGATCGCTCCCTTGATCGCATCACCTGTCCTCGGTGCGAAATGCCACGCGATGAAGGCGACCACGACGACACCCAATGGTGTCGGCGCGAGTATCTCGGTGATAATCTTCGCCGCCCGCTCGCTGCCGCTTCGGGTGATGGGTTGAAGTGAAGGTGAAACGGTCATCGTCTGCGTATCGCCTCCTGTGAATCTGGACGCTCACTCAGGGAATGGGATAGAGTCGCCCGCCCTTGGGCCGAGATACCTCGGTAGGCGCGGGCCACCTCCTTCAGGTGCTGCACTTCGTGTTCGAGATTCTCCTCCATCGTCATAAGCGGGGACAATAAGGGTTCCGGTGTGCGCTTGCCCACCCGTTTCGCATACATTGCCTGGGCGAGCATCAAGGCCTCAACCGTCACCCTCGACTGCCTTCGCGTGATGCCCATCCGCTTGCAGGCACGATCGGCCTTATCTGTCATCGCCGCATCACTATACGACTCCAGAGCCGTAATACCGTCGTGTATCTCGGTTACGCGCCGATAGAGCCGGAAACGCACGTCGCGGAAGGCGACGGTGTCTGCGCCTTCCGACGATGGAGGATCCAGCGCGATCTGGGGCGTCGCCCGGTATAGATCGCGCCACAGCGGATAGAGCTGCCGCAGTGCCCTGTATTGTCCGAGCCAGTGAAACAGGCTGAGGCCTGCGCCGCTCAAGATTGCGACGAGAAAACCGGTCAGGAGTACGTTGGCAAGCAGATGATCGTATGGGGCATTGTGCGCGAACTTCGAGCGACGAAGCACCACATAGATGCATTCGTTTGCGTCATATACGGTACCGAGGCCCCAGCCAACCGTTTGAAGGCGCGCCCACAGTCTCCGGCGCGGTTGGCTAATGCTGCGCACGACGCGGCCGTTGCGGAGAGAGAGGGCAAACAGGTTGTACATTGCCAACCCGATATACGCGAAGAGCACGATTCGGTACGCGGCAACGAATGGCGCGGCACCATAACGCTGCTGGAAGTCTAACGGCGCCGACTGCGGCACGGACATCCTACTGAAGAGGTAGAGCATGACGCCGAGCGTGCCGATCATCGGCCAGACACCACCCAGGACGCCCCGTCCACGCGCCTGATAGCGGAGCAGTTTCGTGATGACGGGCTGGAATGCCCATGCGCTGACAACGCCAAGTCCGTTGCCGAGGAGGCGCGCAAAATTCGGCACACCGGTTATCCGATCCACCGCGCGATAAATGGGCGGATGGAAGACAGTCATCGCGAGTGCGAGTGCGAGAAGCGCGCCGCAGTAGGAGCGTTGAATCGCGTCACGCAGCTGCCAGCGGAGCGCCTGCATCTTCCAGAGTAGCGATCCCCAGATCAATAGCACTGTCAGGGCACTCACGAGCGTCTCGCTCACGATGTCATGCCCTCCAGATCGTCGAGCACCTGGAGCGTGCCCGTAATGTATGGATCGCTGATTGATCTGTCTGTCTGCGCATTGCTGACGCGTTCGAGGATGAGCGAGGCGAGTACCTCTGCCTCCTGTTCCTCTCCATCTGAATACTGATCGTCTTGCAGGGTCCGCAGTCGTGCCGCGGCTATATGCGCGGAAAATAAAGACTGAAGGCCCTTTTCGGAGCTATCGATCCCCTGGTGTTCACAAATGATGTGGCTCAGCTCGTGCAGGATAATGTGCCGTTGGTGCAGCGGCATCGCGTGCTGCTCATACACCACCACATCGACCGAAGGCATCGCGACCCACGCCCCCGAGACCACCCCTTGCAGCGACATCGGTTCGAGTGCGATCGGTCTGCCGCGACGTTCAGCAAGTGAAGCGACAAATATTTGCACATCAAAGGGAATGGGGATCGGAAGATCAGCGATGCGCGCTGCACAGCGCTTGCGGAGCGTTTTCATGTCCATTGGAAAAGTCCCCCGGTAAGCTACTTCTGGTCAGCTTCCTTGAATCGTTGGTCATCGTCGGCCGGTGTTTGCCGCGCGCCTTTACGACCGGCATGCAATCCCTCAATCTGTCGCGCTTGTTCGATGATCTGGCCGATCGCTCGTAGCGTGTCCGGCGAGAGTTCGGCGGCGCGCAGGGCAATCTTGCGCACATCTGCGTCGAGGGCGATGGGGAGTGAGGCGAGTTGCTCGTATAGGTGGATGGCCTCGTTCGTGTCGAAGAAGTACATGACCGGCACATCGAAGAAATCCGCCAGTGTCTCTAAGGTCTTCTTCTGGGGATTGTCCTTCGCCCCCGTGTGCAACTCCCACAGGTACGTCGTCGAGATCGAGGCGCCGCCCCGTACCCGGATTGCCGCAGCAAGATCCTTGTACGAATAGTCGCGCCGGTCGCGGATCCGCATCGCCCGGATGACGCGGTCGATCTTCTCCGCTAACGTCGGATGGCTGACCGGCGGTGTCTCCGGCGCCATTGTCTCATCCCCGTTGTGCCCAGTCTTCATCATCGCCTCGCTCCTGCATCGGCCTGACGACTCACGTCGCGGCTGAAGCATCCACGCGCACGAATCATACCATAGGTAGTACACCCCTACGAACGTCTTTATCGGAACCCCTGGACAATCAGAGGTTGCGCATGTATTATCCGTAATTATGAACGAATTGACCATATCGTTCGCAAATATGAACATCGCGCCGATGGCCTCAAGTGCTGGGGTGGCGAGAAGGCATCCGGTCTATGCGCTTTCGCGGCCCGAACCGCCACTCGGATTGCACGACCGCATTGTGGCGACCATCCATGTGGAAGTCGCACGCGAGCGCCAACGACGTCGGATCCGGCGATACACCAGTCTCGCCATCGCCGTGTTGCTCTCGCTCATCGCCGTTGCGCATACAAGCATGCGCTGAGCAAGGAGGATACCGTGTCAATGCCCGATCCTGCACGCTCTCGTCTAATCGCGGAACCGAGAGATATGATGACCGGAGGGGCCGGCTGGGACCAGGTCCCCCTGCGAGTTGCATCACGGATCTCACCGCCAAAACCAGTATCAGCCGAGCGCCCCGCGTCACTCCTCGGCGGTCCACCAGGGCAACCCGTGTCGCTACCATCGACGCCGCCCCCGGGAATCCCGGTACCCGACTTGCGTGCGCGCCCGCCGGCTCCCGTCGTCCCGTGGTCAACCCGTGCCCAGCGGTGGGTGCGGGAACGGACCCAGCCGGGACGTATCGAGACGGAATGCGATGCGAAGATCGCCGACTGCATGGCGATGCTCTCTACCGGCTGCCACACCCTCGCCACCATCGGCCCGAAGGGCGGCCCGGGCAAGACCACCGTCGCGCTCACTACCGGCCTCGTCCTCGCCGAGGTGCCGCTCGCTCGCCCGATCGTCGTCGAACTCAACCCGGATTGGGGCACGATCGATCAGGTGCTTGGCGATGCGAACCCACGGACGATTCAGGACCTCCTGCAGAACTTCACGGCAGTCAATCAGGCGGGGATCGGCATGTTGCAGGGGTACATGACGATGTGGGGGCGGCTGCCCGTCCTCACCGCGCCGAGCAATCCCCAGGAGATGGCCCGCCTCGCCCCGCGCGACTACGAGCGCGTCCTGAAGCTCTTGTCCGTCCACTACAACCTGATCATCCTCGACTGCGGCACCGCTTTTACGCAGCGCCTCAATCAATTCGCCATCCAGGCGGCGGATCACCTGCAGGTCGTCGGCTGGCCGGACCATCCCACCATGCAGAAGACGGTCGCCGCCATCGACTATCTGGCCAGTAGCCGCTACGCCCACGACTATCAGGGCGTCCTCGCGGAACTTGCGCCCGATCACACCGCCGTGCGCGCCCGGACCCTCGCCGACATGACGCTCGTCGTCAACGGCGCGGGCTTCCCCTCGGGTGCCGTTCCCGTCGATGTGGCGAAGGTGCGGATGGCCGTATCGGGGCTGAATGCTGTCGTTCCCCTGCCCTACTCCGCCCTGCTGCGGCGGATGCTCGGGGACGGCACCCTCACCATGGACGCGCTGCCTGCGGAATACCGCCGGGCCGTTAAGGAATTGCTGGTCGCCGTGTTGGGGCGGCTGGCGGATGTGTAAAGAGGAGGTTCTCAATGCCCGGTCTTGTTCCCTGTATTCTCACCGCCCACCGGCTGCTCATCTCACTCGCCGCCGCTGGTGACGCCTCGCAGATGGGCGACTTCTTCAAGAAGGTCTACGAGCAGCTGCTGATCCCGGTCGCCGCCCCGATTGGCATCCTGATGTTCACGGTCGGGGCGGTGATGTTCCTGCTCGGGCGCCGCGACGGGGTGGAGAAGATGCTCTATGCGGGCAGCGCGCTCTTCCTGATCGCCTTCGGCCCCTTCATCGTCACCAAGCTCTGGGAGATCCTCACCGGCCTCGGCGGCGGCGTCGCGCATTGATCGTGAAAAGGAGAGGAGAGAACACGCTATGTCACGCACCATCAACCGCACGCCGCGCCATCTGGATGACCCGCTGAAGATTCTCGGCTTCAGTCTCGCCCAATGGGCCATTCTCGCCCTCGGCGTGCTCTGCTTGTGGGCCTGCCTGATGCTCCTGCCGGCGGCGATCCCGACGACGCTGCGGCTCAGCCTCGGCGCACTGCTTGTCGGCGTGCCCCTCGGGCTGACCTTCGCGGGCAGCACGACCCACTCGATCGTCGAGTTGCCGCGCCGCCTCTGGCATAGCCTCGCGACGCCCGCTGACTTCCTCCCGGGTCCGCCGCGTCGCGGCCCACTCTCCCTCGCACTTACCGAGGGCGATGCACGGGAGGAGGAGCCGGATGCGTAGGGGTGCGGTCGCGGATCTCCTGCCGGTGCTCGCCGTTGAGGAGCACCACTTCGTCACCATCGATGGGCACGTCGGCGCGGCGCTCGCCTG
>JALYUS010000221.1 GCA_030853625.1 Chloroflexota bacterium | reverse complement strand
CCTCATGGTACTCTATAGGGGCGAGTGTACCGCCGCGACGAGAGCGTGACGAGGGGTACGCTCGCCATGTGCATTTTTGGCACCTATTCGTGAGGGATATGTGGAACGAAATATCGTTGGGCCATTGCGCTTGATGTTTTTATACATGGATTACGTATTATTACCCCCTTGACATTGTTCGTACACCAATCCATACTACGTTGATACTGCCAAGTCCGCGAGTTCGCTGAAGGAGTTGGCCCAAGTTGACGTTCTTGACGATGAAAATCCCTTACCTGGAACATTTCGGGCTCAATGAGGAGCCGTACTCGACCTCGCCCAATCCGCGGTATCTCTACGTCTCGCCGACTCATAGCCTCGCTTTGGAGAAGACGAAATGGACGATCGGGGCGAAGAAGGGCCTCGCCCTCTGCTTCGGCGCCGTCGGCACCGGCAAGACGACGCTGGCGCGCGAGCTGGCGCAGCGGATCGAGGACGACCCGAGCGTCTCTTATGTCTTCATCACCAACCCTAACTACCCGACGCCCAACCAGCTCCTGCGCTCGATCATCCAAGAGTTCGAGGTGCCCGAGACCTCGAAGAACTATCTCGACCTCCTCAACATCTTCAAGAACTTCCTCTTCGACCAGTCCATGAACCATGGCAAGACGCTCGTCCTTATCATCGACGAGGCGCAGACGCTCAAGCCCCCCCTCCTGGAGCTCCTGCGGCAGATGATGAACTACGAGAGCAACGATCAGAAGTTCCTGCAGGTCGTGCTCTTCGCGCAGGAGGAGTTCCGCGCGCGGCTGCAGCACCCGCGCTTCCGCAATCTCGTCAATCGCGCGGCGATGGCCTCCACGCTCGACACACTCTCGCCCGGCGAGTCGGCGGCGATGCTCCGGCACCGCTGGCTCATCGCGGGGGGCAAGCACTTCCCGTTTACGGACGCCGCACTCGAGAAGCTCTTCTACTACTCGCGCGGCGTGCCCCGCACGCAGGTGATCCTCGCCGACAATGCGCTCCTCGGCGCGTTCCTCATGGATCGGGCGGATGTGGACGCCGATCTCATCGAGCAGGTCGTGCGGGATCGCGGCCTGCCCGACACGGAGCCCGAGCCGGTCCGCGTGATCCGCAGCAAGGCGGCCGATTCCAACGTGACCTCGGCAAGGAGACAGGCGAATGGCCGATAAACCCGCGAGCCCCTTCGCAAGCCTCGGCGTCGACAAGGCCCTGCTGCGTTCAACGCGGCCTCAACTCGATGACACTCGCCTCCCCGTGGCAGTCGAGACGCCGCCGCCGACGGAGCAACCTACCCAAGAGCGCGATGCACCACTGGAGGAAACCGCACCCCGCGAAATGCCGAAAGCACGCCAGCCGCCGCGCCGCAAGGAGCCCAACACCCCGAGTAACCGTGACACCATGGTATCACGACACCACGGGGAAACGGTCGAGACCATCCGTCGCGCCGTGCGAGTCGTCGGCAAGGAGGCCGCGACGTATCGCTTCAGCCCCGAGGAGAAGGCGCGTATGGCGGACCTCATTTACACCTACAAGCGGCAGGGCATCCGCACGTCGGAGAACGAGGTCAGCCGCATTGCCCTCAACTTCATCTTCCAGGACTACGAGCAGAACGGCGAGGGGAGCGTCCTCGCGAAAGTCCTCGAAGCGCTCAACAGCTAGGAGTAGATCGTGACACCATGATACCGTGGTATCACGACACCGAGACAGGATTATGGCACGACCACAACAGACCGACGATTATTATTTCGAGGGCTTTTCGAGCCCCAACACCACGCCCGTCCCGGACGTGGTCTTCGACCGTCTGCTCGGTAGGCTGAAGGAGGCGGAACTCAAGGCGCTGCTCTACATCATCCGCCGCACATTCGGCTTCAAACGGGGGAGCGATTCGATTTCCTTCAACCAGTTCCTGCGCGGTATCACGACGCGCGACGGCCGGGTGCTCGACGAGGGATGCGGCGTCAAGGATCGCACGACGCTCTCGAACGCGCTCAAATCCCTCGAGAAGAAGGGGATCGTCGTCAGCACGAAAGGCATGGACGAGCGGGGAGAGAATCAGACGACAGTCTACGCGCTCCGTTTCAAGCCGGGGGAGACCGCGAGTGAAAATGGCGGGAGCGTGGAAATGCCCGAGGGGGTGGTAGGAATTCCCTACCACCCTGGTAGGAATTACCCACCACCGGTAGTAGGGAATTCCTACCCACAAGAAACAGTAATACAACAAACAGATCTCGATCTCTCGAATATTCGAAAGAGCACACGCTCAAAAAATGATTTTGTGGATAACTCCGCATCGCAACCGATCAGTTCAGCGGCACAAAATCGTCACCCTTCCACAGGAGCGGCGGTGACGGGGAAGCGCGGCATGGAGACCATCGGCGCGGTCATCAAACGCAAGCCCGGCAGGCCGCGCAAGTACGGCGACGAGGTGAGCCAGACGATCCTGAACTACGTCGCCGATTTCTCCCGCGAGTTCGCCGACACGGCCACGGTGAGCCAGAGCGCCAGCCGCTTCATCAACGATTACCACAAATGGGGCAAGGGGGAGATGGATGCGTTCGTCGGTATCCTCTACCAGGCCCGTTCGATCACCAAGTCCCAGGGCGGCATCCGCGGCCCGAAGTTCGCCTACTTCTGCTCGGTCGTCGAGGACCTCCTGGGGCTGCGGGAAGCGCCAACCGCCGCGAGCACTCCCCCCCGATGAGTGCCAAGTGCCGCAGTTTTACTTGAATCGACGGCCCGAATGTGTCTCGGACAGGGATCGCAGGCTTTCCGCCGCCCGCGCCCGACACCGCAACGATAGCGAACACCGTTGCAAGTCCTTTCGGACCACTGACGGAAGGGCAATCTGGGGCGCGACGATGCCCGCAGATGGGCCGCCCCGCCCGTAGCGGACCCGATGGGCTGGTGGGGGATGGAAATGGCCGTCCGGGGCAACGTCGAACCGCTTACACCCAGTCCGGTATCGAACAGAATCGGTGAACGGGGAGAATCCATCCCCAGTCGGCCGTCGCGGGGTATAGCGTCTCGGGTAGAAACGGATACCCTAGCCGAAGCTCTATCTTTGAGATCCCGTTGTACACCGTCCATACTCGGACAGACGCGATACTCGATATCGGCATCGCGGCGAGCCGGGGAAGGAAAAGAAGGGCGCGATGAAATGCCCGTCGCGACGTTGGGGCAGGATTGAGACAAGAACTCCCTTGTCGCGTATTTGCCGCTGACTTCCTCCGTCTCCTCGCTCGCTTTTCCGCTCGCTCTCGCCGTCGGCATCCCCCGGAGGACTTCCGTGTTCGCGGTGCGCGGCGGACGACGCGCCGGACCGAGAGCACCCCACCCCGGTAGTCCCATAGCGGGATTGACCCTTTCGTATATTTTTCGTTCCCCTTTGTCCGGATTGACCCGTCAGGCGCGGCGGCGGGTATAATAGACCTACCCCATGACCAAGCGACCAACACTGTCCATCGCCGCGCCGTTTCGCGTGTTGCCGAGTTACGAACGTGTGCTGCAGGCGCTCGGGCGCTTCGAGCATCTGACCGCCGAGCAGACGCGGCGGCTTATGTTTGGCGCGGGGTCCTTGACCTATGTCCAGGCGCGGTACAAGCAGCTCGCCGACGCCGGCTATGTGCTGGCCGTGCCGCTCGGCAGGCCGACGCCGCATGGGTCCGGGCCGTTGGTGTACAGCCTGGATCGGCGGGGTAGGGCATATCTCAACGCCCTCGGTGTCGATGCCCCGGCGCGGCTGCGACAATCGGAGGAACGGTCACGATCCTCCCCGCACCTTCGTCACAGCCTCGCCGTGGTGGATGTGCTCATCCTCTGCGACCTCCTGTGTCGGCAGGATCCGCGCGTGTCGATTAGCCGGATGGTCGGGGAGCGGGAACTCAAAGCCCGACCGGTCGTCGTCACCCTACCGGGCGGTGCGACCCGGGGCGTCGCGCTCGACGCGTGGCTCGACTTGCGTCTCCGATGCGCTGAGATCGTGGAACAGCGCTGCCTCGGCTTTGAGGTAGACGGGGGCACGGAATGGCAGGTCGCCTGGCGGCGCAAAGTCGCCGCGCTGGTGGCCTTCGAGCGCGGCGCGTACGGGGAAGCCTTCGGGGTCGAGAGCCTGACGATCGTCGTGGTCGCGCCGGATGAAGCGCGGCGTCGGCAACTCTGTTCCTGGACGGAGCACGAACTTGCCGAGCAGGGTGCCCTGCCGAACGCTGATCTGTGGCGCTTCGGCAGCATGCCCCGCGATTTGGCCGACGCGGTGGCGTTCTTCCGCTCCCCGCGCTGGGCCACCCCGCGACAGAATGGCCTCGCACCGCTGATCGAGGACAACGAATTGTAGCGCTCGCTCACGAACGACGATGAACACACACGACTATGGTCCTGCATCACACTTATGTATTTTCAACGACACGCACACCATCTTTCCTTGGGCACGTTCGGACCGCCCTTTCTGCGCATCCCGGTCCGCCTTCCCGTCGTGGCGTTGACGAATCACGTCCACATCACCGGGGCGACGAATAGCGGCAAGAGTCGCCTGCTGGCACATATCGCACTCTCCTTGATCGAGCGGGGGGAGGGGGTGACCTTGATCGATCCGCACGGGGACGCCGCGCGACTCGTCATGGGTCAACTCATCAGCCGCGGCGTCTACGACGACCCGCGGGCCTTCGAGCGGATCACCTACCTTGATCTACCGGCTGCAGCCCGTGTATGGCGCTACACGCCCTTCAATATCCTGGAGCAGCCCTTCGATACCCCGACGACCGCCCGACTCGTCCTAGAGGCATTCAGGAGGGCGTGGCCGGCATTGGACAATGGGGTCGCGCCAGCGTTTGAGAACGCGGTCCTGTCCGGGGTCAGCGTCCTCGCTCGGCACCGGCTCCCGGTTATCTTCCTGCACGACCTGCTGACCGACGCCGCGTGGCGCGCCAACCTCGTGCGGGAGACCGCCGACCCGACCGTCCGGGGTTTCTTCCAGCGGCTGGAGAAGTGGGGGAGCCGGGAGCAGGCCATGTACCTGGAATCGACGCTGCGACGGGCATTCCTCCTCTCATTCAGTCCAGTGCTCCGGTACAGCCTCGGCCAGACGGAGAACCGGCTCGGCTCGTTCCGGGAGCGGATGGACCGGGGGCGGAGCCTGATCGTCAACCTCGCCCTGCCGGACCCGGATGCGCGGCGCCTCCTGGGCTCTTTGCTCACCGTCTTTGCCGAGCAGGGGGCGCTGCAGCGCGCGGACACCGACCCGGCCAGGCGGGGGCGCAATCACACCCTGATCCTCGACGAGTTCGCCGACCTTTCGGCGCAGAGCGGGACGGCCCTGCAGCACATCCTCGAGCAGTGCCGCAAGTTCGGGCTGGGGTTGGTGCTGGCGAACCAGTCCGGGTCGCAACTGACCGACCGGATGCAAGGCGCATTGGCCGGGGTCGGCACGACGATTGTCTTCCGTCTCGGCCGGGACGACGCGGCGACGATGGCACAACGGATCGGCGCGATCAATCCCAAGGAGATCAAGCACGCGGGCGGGGAGCGGGCGATCCATCCGCTCTACGCGCCGCTGCCCGAGCAGTGGGAGGCGTGGACGGCGGCGATCCAGCGCCTCAAGCCGCGCCAGATGTTCGTCAAGCGGCCGCCCCCGACGCACACCCTCCTGCGGCGATTCATCGCACCCGTGGCGCGGCTGCGCACGCCCGACTTGTCCGACCCGACCGTGGAGCCGGAGGCGCTCGCGGCGGTCGAGGAGCGGTACCTGCTGGAGTGCTTCGAGGTCAAGCCGGTGATCGAGGCGGCCCTCGCCGACCTCCGGCCCGTGGCGACCGCACCGGCGACCAAGCGGCGGACGAGGATCGGGCCTGCGTAATCTGGAACGCGCTGCCACCGGCCCGATCCCAGTCATCTCCGCCGAGGTTGCGTCGCGGTATGTGCGAGGATCACGCCCCCTCGGCGGTTTACTTGCTCCGCTATTCTGACTTACGAATCCTATTTCCATTACTCCACTCATTGCTCCACCAGGGAGATGGCAATCCCCCAATTTCCCGCCCGGTGGTGGGGAAGGGGCGGAGGTGACGTGGCCGGTACATCGCCTTGTTCCGTTGACGCGCCTCGTCCTCGCTTTATACCGCTCGTCCTCGTTGCGTCTCCGTCTGCAGTCGTCGTCCTGCGCGCAGGCGGCCGGTGCCATGGGAGCGTACCGGCGCATTGTCTGTATTGTCTGTATGCCGATATCAGGATATACTGGTGCCATCATTCGATCAGGGTCGTTGGCAATCCCCACGCGTAAGGAGGTCGCCGGTGGACACAAGCAACTTTGTCACCTCTTCCAACCTGACCGGTGTCGCTATCAGTCTCCTTTTCTTCATCCTCATCTGCGCGGGTGCCATCTATCAGGTCCACACCGTTACTCAGGAGCATCAGGAGATGACCGAGCGCAATATTCGCCTTCTCGATGCGGAGAACGTCGCGCTTCGGGAGGAACTGGCGCTGCTCTCGGAGCGCATGAATCAGGACTTCGCCATCCTGTCGCGGCGGATCGCGCCGCTCGCGTCTTTGCACGCCGTCGGTACCCAGGCAATGCGCGGCAGGCGGGCGATGGCGAGCGCGGACGAGGAGATCACATCGGTGGAGCGGCAAGTTGTCGGGCGTGTGGACCAGATGCGGCGGGAACAGGAGGCCATGCACGCATATGTCGAGCGGCGGGTGGGTGAGATTCGCGGGCGGTTGGTTACCTTTCGTTAGGAGCGTGCCACATGGAAAACGTGAAGGAGCGGACACCACGGGACCTGATCCGCCGGACGCGGGCCGACGCCGTGCCGGTGTTGACCGACCCCATCGACGCGATCGAGTCTGCCGCCGAGGCGCATGTGCGGGGACAACTTCGTACCAAGCTGATGACCGAGAAGGCCAGGGAGCTGCTCGGGCGCGGGGCGGAGGCCGTGAGCGACTCGGTGATGCTGGAAGGGGAAGATCGCTACACCTGGGCGGTTGACCGGCAGCGGGCGATCCTGGACGAGCCGCGCCCGGACACCGACAGGATGGATATTGCGCGGTTCTTCGTCGCCACCCGGCAACTGCGCGAAGAGCACTTCCAGAAGATTGCCGACATTGTATCCGAAGGCTGCGCTGCCCTAGCCGCCAGTGAGTTTACGCAGTATGTGCCCCCGCCGCCCCCACCCGTCCAGGAGAAGAAGAAGGTCCTGATCGTCAAGAAGGGCGGCTTTCTCAAGCCCGATGTGGTCGAGGAAGTGGAAGTCTGACGTGCCGCAGGAGTCGGAGTCGGAAAAGTTTCACAAGCGCTGGGTGGCGGCGGGGGAACGGATCGCGGCGCGGCGGCTCGCCCTCCTTCCGCCGCCACCCGCGCCGGCGTTGCCGCCCATCCGACAGGACATGGTGCTGGGGCGGGATATCCACAGCAAGCTCGAGGTCGTCTTGTACCCCGACGAGCGTTTCCGCCATCTCTTCTGCGCGGGCATCACGGGATCGGGCAAGACGAATTTTCTCCTCTTCCAAGTCCTCCAGGACCTGCGCGCCGGGCGCGGTATGGTCGTGTTCGACCCCCTCGGGAACTTCGCGGACGCGATTCTCTACCACCTGCCGCCGGAGCGGGCCGACGACACCTACCTGTTGGATCTGGACGATGTGGACTATCCCTTCGGCGTCAATGTGTTCGACAGCCGGTTGGCAGCCGGGGAGATCAACGCGGTCTTCCAGAAAGTCTGGGGCGGCGGCTGGGGACCGTTGATCGACACCTGGCTGTCGGTGATCCACAAGACCTTCCAGCAGTCCGGCGGCGGGCGGATGACCGATATCCCCCGCCTCATCGCCGACCCCGCCTATCGCCTCAGGCGCACCGGCGTGATGGCCGACGAGTTTGCCCGCGCCTACTGGGAGCAGGCAACCGGCCGCGACGGCACGATCGCCGCCACCGAGATCGGCTCGACCTTCCGGCGGATCGGCAAGTTCCTGATGAACCCCGTCCTCGCCAATATCGTCGGGCAGGAGACGACCATCGACTTCGCCGAGATCATCGGCCGGGGCGAGTGCCTGATCGTCAAGCTGCCGACGATGCAGGACGCCGAGACGGCGCGGATCGTCGGGACGGTGCTGTACCAGCTCTTCGTGGCGGCGGCGGGAAGACGGCGCGACCGGACGCCCTTTTATTTCTACGCCGACGAGTTCCAGGAGATCGCGACGAGCGACATCCGGCGCATCGTCAATCTGTTGCGGCAGTACAAGGTCGGCGCGGCCTTCGCCACCCAGCAGCTTATCAACATCCCCGACGAGGAGGTGCGCAAGGTCGTGATGGGCACGGGCACCCGCCTCGTCTTCGAGGTGACGGGGACGGACGCTTCCGCCATGGCGCGGGGGATCGGCAGGCGCCCCTCGGGCGACCGCTACGACGACGAGGGGCTGCTGCTCACCCCGACCCGCGCGGAGGTTGCCGACGAGTTGACGCGGCTGACGGAAATCGGCGGGGTGGGGACAGCCGTCGCCAAGACGCCCCACGCCGTTGCGACGATCCGGCCCCCGCTGATCCAGACGCCCGACCCGGTGCCCCACACCCGCCTCCGGGGCCACATTGTCAGCCGGAGTCGGGAACGCTTTTGTCGGCTACGCTTTGCGGTTGAGGAGGAACGCCGCGAACGCGCACGGCGGGACGACGCGATGGTCTTGCCGGATCAGCCGCCGCCAACGCGCGGGTTTTGATGCGCCGTCCCCGCGCACGATGGGAAATGGATGCCTGCCACGAAACCCCGCGAGCTCCGGCCATACGAGGCGACGGTCCTGGGCGTGTTCGCCGTCCTACCCCGGCTGACCATCGCCCAGGTGAACCGCGTCCTCCACGCGCCGTCGTCGGAGAAATACACCGGGAAAGTCCTGGCCGGGATCGAACGGGACGGGTATCTGCTGCACGGCTGGGAGGGCGGCGCCCGCAACCCCAATACGGCGTTCGTCTATGCCCCGGCACTCCCGGGACGCCGGTATCTGATGGGCCAGTCGGTCGTCTTCCCCAGGGCGTTTCGGAGGCAGCGCGAGCGGATGGCCAACCCCCAGCTCGTCGCCCATTCGCTCGGCATCTCGGACGTCCTGATCACCACCGCCCGGGCGACCGCCGCCCGCCCGGATTTGCGCGTTGGGGAGTACCGGCACGACGAATACCTCAAGCCGGTCGCGGTCCCCATCCTGGGGTTTGCCCCGGACGCCTTCGTGCGCCTGGCAGTCGGCGGCAGACCGGCACCGTTCGCGGTCGAGTACGACCGATCGGGGACGGAACGCGAGGAGGTATGGCGCGGGAAGATCGCCAACTATCTGACCAAGGCAGAGGCATACATGGACTATTTCCAGGCGCGGTCCATCGATGTCCTGACCGTTGTGCAGCCGCCGCGAGATGAACACATCATGATGCACGCCACGCTGGCGGCGATGACGCCGAGGGAACGCGAGGGGCGGTATCGGGAGAAGGCGCACCGCAGGCTTCGCGAGCTCATCCTCTGGACCGGCAAGGAATTGGCCGCCCGGCGTCGGGAGTCATGGGCACCCCTGTTCTGGTTCACGATCGAGAGCCCGGCCGACCGGTACGGGGAGGCTGCCGCCGCGTATTTCACCGGCCCCCGGTGGTACCGGCCCGGAGAGGCGAGCCCCCGGCCATTTCTCCCGGGATGACCGGGACGTAGCCGTCGGGATAGGGTGTTTCACGACGAAGCACTGTCTTTTCAGTCCGGGTCATTTTTGCTAGAATGCCCCCGTCCCAATGAAGGAAAATGCATCGTACCACGAGGCGTTCGCGGGCACGCCTCCTGCCCGTTTGCCGCCGGAACCGATACCGGCACGCTCCGTCACGGGGTCAGAGAACCGGATCGACACGCGCAGCGCATTCCCCAAACGGGCGGTGGGCGACGGCTGGCAGGAGTACCGGCGCGAGTCCCATCCCCACGAACGGCCAGCCCTGCCCGCAGTGGACCAGGGGGTGTTTGCGGCCGGGCAAGGGTGGTCTGAAGGACAGCTTGACCCGGCGGACACGGGGCAGTCCATCGTGCCCGAGCGGCTACCCCGCGTGCGCATCATGGCGGAAGGCAAGAATGTCACCGGGAAGGAAGCGCTCCGGGCCGAGCATCCAGACACGGCGCCAGGGACGCCCGTTGCTGGTTCCCAGCCCGGGGGGGAGTCCTGGGTGGACACACTCCGCCCCATTGACATCACCGCGGAGGAGACGGAGCGCACACGCGAACTGAGAAGCAATCTGCTCCACTTCCTGGAGGAGCGTGACGTGAAAATCGTTCGCAAAGAGCGTGAGCGCTGGGTACGGGGATTCTGGGACTCGGCCGCACGGGAGATCGGCGTCCACCCCGATGTGACGGGTGTGCAGGAGTTGAAAGTTCTCGTCCACGAGACGGCGCATATGGTTGCCGGCCACAGCGGCACCAGTGAGAAGCTGGCCGACGAAGAGGTCATTGCCGAGATGGTCTCATCGATTATCCTCTATTACTACGGTGTCGACACAAGCTCATACAGCTTTCCTTACATCGCCGGGTGGATGCGCGACCAGGAGACGCTGGAGCGCAATCGCGACGATATCGACATACTGACCTTTGCCCTGCTGATCGGGCTGGGTGTCATTCCCTCGGAGGGGACACAGCAAGCCGAGGAAAATGATCCGAGAGGGGCGCACCGATGACGATCGCCCCCCATGCCGCTCCACACAGACGCAGACAAAGGGTGGTTTACCTCTCTCCATCGCGAGAGATGGCCGATAGGAAACTGCGCCATTCTGATACCAATCGTCGTCTTTTCCGTTCGTGTATTTTTTGGTAAACTATTTCTCTTCCCATGCACGAACATCCAGACTACCGGCAGGGGGCGTTCGATCTGACGCCCTCAGATATCTCGTCGCCCGAGTCGACGATCGCCCCCACCCTTGAAGGGACGCAGGGCCGGTCCCATGCGCCGACCTCATCGTCCCGCAGGCACGGCGCCGGCGACTTCTGGCCGGAATATCTGCACGAGGTCCAGACCCGCGAGCGGTTGGACCTGCCGGAGGTGAGCCCGGATGAATTCGAGGATATGCGCGATTGGACCGATGGGTATCTCGGCCCAGGGGAGGCTGCCTGGCCCACCGTTTCCGAACGGCCGCCGTATGTGCGGTCAACACGGACGAACGATACGTTCCCGGATGCGCCGCAGGGCGAGGGGACGATCTTCGATGCCCGGCAGGCGAAGCTCGATGCGACGATCGATGTGCTCTCGGCCAAGGTCGCGGAGATCGTCACCGGGGACGGCTACCGCGCCTACCTGAAGATGCTCTCCCGCTTCCATACTTACTCGGCCAACAACGTGGCGCTGATCCTCGCGCAATACCCGGACGCGACGAAGGTGATGGGCTACGGCAACAAGGCGGGCACGACCGGCTGGAAGTCCTTGGGGCGCTTTGTCAGGCAGGGGGAGAAGGGGATCACGATCATCCGGCCGATGCACCGGACCATCGCGGATGAGACGGCGGGTGAGCCGGTCAAGGTCCTCACGGGCTTCACGGCGGCGACGGTCTTCGATGTCTCCCAGACCGAGGGCAGGCCCTTGCCTCCCGAGCCCCGACCCGGGGAACTCTCCGGGGACGAGACGGTGCGCTCCCTTGAGTTGAAAGTGGCGTTACTCCGCTTCATCGACGAGCGAGGCGTGACTATTGTCCGCGACCACGACGGCACGAAGCGGGGCTACTGGCACCCGGAGAAGCGGGAGATCGGTATCCGCGCGGACCTCACGGGCGTGCGGGAACTCAAGACCCTCGCCCACGAGACCGCGCACATGCTCGCTGATCATCGCCGCGAAGGCATGGAGATGGCCGATGCCGAGACGGTCGCCGAGTCGGTCGCCTTCGTACTCTTGGACCACTACGGCATCGACACGAGCGCGTATAGCGCGCCCTACATCGCCGGGTGGGCCAGGAACCCCGCTGTCGTGCAGCGCAACCTCGACACGGTGCGCGCCCTCAGCCACGCCATGCTCACGGCCTTCGGCGATCAGTGCCCGCCCGCCGAGGACGGGGAGGGGGTGGCACGGCCATGAGCGAACGATTGTCCTTCGTGCCGCCCGAGGAGCGGGAGGAGCGGCCCTTGCCGAAGACTGCGGACTTCCGCTTTGCGTATCGGGGCTATTACGACGAGGGCGGTATCTGTCGGGTGCGGCTTTTCGCGAAGGCGACGGTGCCGCCGGTGATTGTCGTTTCGCAATTAGAAGAGAATATGAATACATCAATTACAAATATGGCGGAATATATCGCTGCGGAGATCGGCGCGAAGCACTTCCCGGCACGCTTCGAGCATCCGGAGCCCTTCATCTGGATTGAACACTACCGCCATCCCGAAGAGCGGGACCCGGTCTTGCGGGAGACGTGGAGCCGGGTACGTTTTGACACCTACACGCCCAAACTAGTGACGCTGGGCGGGGTGATGCGGACGAAACTCGGCACGCCGCGCTGGATCCATGTGCCGATCACGGAGATGGCGCGGCTGATCGGCCCTGCGGAAATGCATGAACGAGGGGAGGGAAGACGATGAGTTGCGTGCCGCCCCGCCGCATCGTTATTTCCACGGACCGTGAAGCATGGCGAGCGGCACGCGATGCACGACGGAAGGTGCTCGCGAAGGTGCGCGCGCGCCGTCGGCTGACGATGGAGCGACGGAAAACGACACAGGATAGCAGGATACAGAGCGATTGACAGGGAGCAGTCCATTCGCTATACTTCATGGAAGTATGACTAATGGAGGGGTAACGATGGCAGTACCGGAACGCAACCCACAACCGAAGTTAGTGCGTGTCCAGGAGAAGGGGCAAGTGACCCTGCCCGCGACGGTGCGGCGCAAGTATGGCCTCAAGAAAGGGGATTTCGTCTCCGTCACCCAGACGGACGAAGGAATCCTGATCACGCCGCAGGAAGTGCTGGCAATGCAGGCCCTCGACCAGATCGGCGACGCCTTGCGGGCGAAAGGGTTGACGCTTGAGGAGTTGATTGAATCGGGCCGGGAGATTCGGGGGAAGTTGATCGAAGAGGAGTATGGCATCAAGAGCACCTAAGGCCTTCCTCGATTCCAGTGTGCTCATGGCCGCGGCGATCTCCCACCGGGGATCGGCTCGCGAACTGATCGGCGCC
>JALYUS010000219.1 GCA_030853625.1 Chloroflexota bacterium | reverse complement strand
CCGATGCGCCGTGGCGGGGGGAACTCCTGAAGGAGGTGCCCGACCCGACCGTGCGGAGTTTCTTCGCCCGCCTTGACCGCTGGGGGGCGAGGGAGCAGGCCATGTATCTGGAATCCACCCTGCGACGCGCATTCTTGCTCTCGTTCAGCCCGGTGCTGCGCTACAGCCTCGGGCAAACGGAGAACCGGCTCGGCCCCTTCCGGGCGCGGATGGACCGGGGGCAGTCACTGATCGTCAACCTCGCCCTGCCCGATCCGGACGCCCGGCGGCTCCTGGGCTCGCTGCTCACCGTCTTCATGGAGCAGGGGGCGATGCAGCGCGCGGATGCCGGGCCTGCGCAGCGGGGGAGGAGGCACACCCTGATCCTCGATGAGTTCGCCGCCGTGAGCGCCCAGAGCGGCACGGCCCTCACGCACATCCTCGAGCAGTGCCGCAAGTTCGGCTTGGGACTGGTTTTGGCGAACCAGAGCGGGGGGCAACTGGACCAGCGGATGAAGAGCGCCCTCCAGAACGTCGGCACCACGATCGTCTTCCGGCTCGGGCGGGAAGACGCCGAGGACGCGGCCCGCTCGATCGGCGCGGCCGACCCGACACGCATCAAGCACGAAGGTAGCGACCACGCGGCCCACCCCCTCTATGCGCCGCTGCCCGAGCAGTGGGAGGACTGGACTGCGAGCATCCAGCGGCTCAAGCCCCGCCAGCTGTTCGCGCGGCGACTGCCCCCGAAGCACCCGCTCACGCGGCGCTTCCAGGCGCGGGTGGCGAAGTTGCGCACGCCCGATCTGCCCGACCCGGCCGTGGACCCACAGGCGCTCGCCGCCGTCGAGGGCCGGTATCTCCGGGAGTGCTTCGAGGTCCAGCCAGTGGTCGAGGCGGAGATCGCCGCCCTGCGGCCCTCAACGGTCGTGCCGACGGCGCGACGCCGCACCAAGGTCAGTCGATGATATGACCGGGCACACGACCGGGGAGATCCTTTTCCGCAGGCTGCGGCCTGCTCTCTGCCCCCGCCACCTCTTTCTAAAGGCCCCCTTCGGGCCTCTGACGCAAGGGTAAATGCACGCGTTCGTCCCTCACGCGCCCTTGCATCATTCACCTCCGCTCACGCTGCGCTTCAGGTATGGGGCTGGCAGGCAGCCCCTGCTCGAAAGGAGGTGAGAGCTATGGGATACACACATTATTGGGAGAACAGCGCCATGACGATTCCCGACGCGGCACTCATTGTGATTCGTGAGATCGTCGGCGCGGCATACCACGCGGGATTGATCCAGTACGAGCACGACGCGGCGAAACCGCCGCTCGTCAGTCGGACGCTGATCCGCTTCAACGGTGTGCGCGAGTATGGCCATGAGACATTCTTTTTCGATGTCAACGACGACTACCGCGCGGACGACGGGAGACCCTTCGCCTTCTGCAAAACCGCCTGCAAGCCGTATGACGCGGTGGTGATGAAGGTCTTGATCGTCCTGAAGTCCTTCCTCAAGGACGAGCTGAAAGTGACCAGTGACGGCAGTTTCGCCGAGGAATGGGCAGCGGTCAGGGAAGAGATGGCCGACCGCTACGGGATCAGGACGTATATCAATGAGGAGTTGACCGTCTAAGGAGTCCGCTTCGTCCCTCACCGGACGAGGCGGCGGCTCCCACCCACCCCCACCTGCGGTGCGCAAGGAAAAAGGAAAACGGCCCAGAGGAAAAGTGTCGCAGTCTGATACAGAACGTCTTCTTTTCCGTTCGTATATTTTTCGGTATACTAGATGTATCCCATGAACGAACACGACCAGTACCAGCAGGGGGCGTTTGACCTGACGTCCGCCGAACCTCACACGCCCGAATCAACGCCGATTCGTCCCGTCGAGCGGCCCGAGAATCAGTTCCACATCCGCACGCCATCCTCCCGCAGACTCGGCGAGGGGAACTTCTGGCCCGAGTACCTGCACGAGGTGCAAACGCGCGAGCGCTTGGGCTTGCCGGATGTCAGTCCCGACGAGTTCGAGGACATGCGCGACTGGACGGATGGCTATCTCGCCCCGGCGGACAGCGCGTGGCCCCCCGTCCCCGAACGGCCGCCCTATGTGCGGCAGGCGCCGGAGACATGGACGGAAGCAAGGGAGGAAAGGGAAGGGGACTCCGAGGCGTGGGCAGATGCCCCCCGGTCCGAGCGGAAGATCGTGTTCGATGCCCGGCAGGCGAAACTCGACGCGACGATCGAGGTGCTCGCGCACAAAGTCGAACAGATCGTCACCGAGGAAGGCTACCGCGCCTACCTGAAGATGGTCAGCCGCTTTCACCCGTACTCAGCGAACAATATCGCCTTAATCCTCGCCCAATGTCCGGACGCCACGAAGGTGATGGGCTACGGGAACAAGGCCGGCACGACGGGCTGGAAGAGCATGGGACGCTTCGTTCGGGAAGGGGAGAAGGGGATCACGATCATCCGGCCGATGCACACGGTCATCCGCGATGAAAAGGACGAGACGGAGGAGCCGATCCGGGTGCTCAAAGGCTTCACGACGGCGACCGTTTTCGATGTCCGCCAGACGGAGGGCAAGCCCCTGCCGCACGAGCCGCGCCCCGTGGATCTGACGCAGGGCGAGGTGATGCGCTCCTTGGAATTGAAGGTCAAGCTGCTCCGTTTCCTCGACGAGCGGCAAGTGACCATCGTCCGCGACCACGCGGGAACGCAGCGCGGCTCCTGGAACCCGGACAAGCGGGAGATTGGCATCCGCGCCGACCTGACGGGCGTGCAGGAACTGAAGACGCTGACCCACGAGGCCGCGCACATGCTCGCCGATCATCGCCGCGACGATATAGCGATGGCGGATGCCGAGACCGTCGCCGAATCGGTCGCCTTCGTCGTCCTCGACCATGAGGGGATCGACACGAGCGCCTACAGCGTGCCGTACATCGCGGGCTGGGCGCGGGACCCGGCGGTGGTGCAGCGCAACCTCGATACGGTGCGCACGCTCAGCCATCTCTTGCTGACGGCATTCGGCGATCAGTGCCCGCCGGAGGACGAAGGGAATGCGGGCGGGGAGGGGGCGCGGTGAGCGAGCGCCTGCGCTACCGGCCACCCGAGGATGAGTCGCGCCCGCTGCCGAAGACTGCGGACTTCCGCTACGCGTATCGCGGGTATTATGACGAGGGCGGTATCTGCCGGGTGCGGCTCTTCCAGGATATGCGGCGTCCGCCGGTGATCCTCGTCAGCCAACTTGAAGAGAATAGGAACACGTCAATTACAAACATGTCCGAATACTTAGCTGCGGAACTAGGGGCGAAGCACTTCCCCAGTCGCTTCGAGCAGCGAGACCCCTTCACCTGGGTCGAACACTATCGCCATCCCGAGGAGGAGGATCCGGCGCTGCGGGAGACGTGGACCCGGGTGCGCTTCGATTCCTACACACCTCGGCTAGTAACGCTGGGCGGGGTGGTGCGGACGAAACTCGGCACGCCGCGCTGGCTCTATCTGCCACCCACGGACGTGGCACGGCTGATCGGGCCGGCGGAGATGGGCGACCGAGGGGAGGATGGGCAATGAACGGCGAGCGACCGCGAACAATACGCCTTTCCTTCAATCGAGAGGAATGGCGGCGCAAGCGGGACGCACGCCGCGTACTGCTGGAAAAAGTGCGGGCGCGGCGACGGCTGCTGATTGCGCAACGGAAAACGACGCCCGAATCGTCGCACACCGACGAGAGGAAAGCGCGTGATTGACAGCGGGCGATCCGCCTGCTATACTTCCATGAAGTATGACTTATGGAGGAATGAACATGGCAGTACCCGAACGCAACCCACAACCAAAACTCGTCCGTGTCCAGGAGAAGGGGCAGGTGACCCTGCCCGCGACGGTGCGGCGCAAGTATGGCCTCAAGAAGGGGGATTTCGTCTCCGTCACCCAGACGGATGACGGCATCCTGATCACGCCGCAGGAAGTGCTGGCGATGCAGGCCCTCGACCAGATCGGCGACGCCTTGCGAGCGAAAGGCTTGACGCTTGAGGAGTTGATCGAATCAGGCAGAGAGATTCGGGGGAAGTTGATCGAAGAGGAGTATGGCATCAAGAGCACCTAAGGCCTTCCTCGATTCCAGTGTGCTCATGGCCGCGGCGATCTCCCACCGGGGATCGGCTCGCGAACTGATCGGCGCC
>JALYUS010000155.1 GCA_030853625.1 Chloroflexota bacterium | reverse complement strand
CGCCAGCCCCGTCTGCTCGACGCGTGCATAGAGGTCCGCGAGCGTGAGCCACGTTCGGTGCATGCCGATCTTCGCCACATCGTGGGCGACGCGGGCAGCGGCGGGCGTATCGGCAGTGCCGAGCGGCGCGAGCGAGAGGCCACACAGACCGCCGATCTCGGTTGTCACGCCCTGGCGGACTTTGCTCTCCATGCGCGGATTAACGAGCGTGGATTGGTCCGAGTGGGTATGAATATCAATGAAGCCGGGCGAGACGCAGCGGCCCGTCGCGTCAATCTCCCGCGCGCCAATCACGCCGGAGAGATCACCGACGACGAGTACATGCCCACCGCCCACGCCCACATCGGCGCGCCCGCCCGGCGCGCCGCTTCCGTCAATCACCGTCCCATTGCGAATAATGAGGTCCAACATCCCCGTGCCCCCGTCGCGACCCTTCCGCGCGCCATTGTCGCACAGATCGGCGGGATGCTAGCGGGTGAAAACTTCTGACAGCGGTATGTCCATTATCGTTGTCTGCATATGTGTGACAATGATTGTCTATGTGTCTTTCTGAAGATAGTAGAATAGCAACAGATCGCCGATAGTCATCACGCGATGTCCTCCGGACAGAACTTGGAGCGCGGGATAGCGTGCGCCGGTCCATACGCCGCTATACGGGAATAGCGCTATCTGCTGGAAGCGTCGGTCAAGCGCCATCCGCCTTATCCGACGCCGTTCAAGCGATAGCGATGCGAGATGCTGCTGAAGCCAGAGTTTCGGCCGAGACTCCCAGCGAATGTGCCAATGGCTTTCCATCCTTAGCGGTTCGCGCGCTGACGTTCGTCTCCGTCGAGTTCGCGCATGAAATCATCGTGATCTATGAGTTCTGATGAGTCCGCATTTTCCGCTTCGGCAGACGCTTGGAGAATTTCTCGCACTTGCTCCGGCGTGAGCGTTTCAGCGGGGAGAGTGGTGCGAGCCAGGCAATCGGCGTTCCGGTCTCGGATACAATGACCGTTCCGCCCGATTCTGGCAGGCTATAGATAATTCGATCCGCATCAGCCCGTAGGTCGGCGATGGTGACGTGATCCGGAGGCATATCTGTCTGCATTCCGTGGACTTCTTCGTAACCTCGCGTATCGGTACTGTATTGTCGCATATCTCGTCAGCCCACGCTCTCATGCTCGCTTACCCCGCATGACAGATTCGCGGCTATACTGACGCTGTTCGTATGGCCACGAAGGAGGGTGCGTTGTCCGCGACCGAACCCGCGAATGAGACAGTGGCCAGCCGCCTCGGTGAAGAAGGAACAACGGCGCACGCACCGGGTGGCCTGCGAGAGGTAGCGGGGTTGATGTTTCGGCTTGGGTGGACGGCATTCGGTGGGCCGGCGGCGCATATCGCGATGCTGCGCGGCGAGGTCGTCAAGCGGCGGCGATGGATGACCGAGCAGCGATTCCTCGATATGATCGGCGCGGCGAACCTCGTGCCCGGCCCGACCTCGACGCAGACGGTGATGCACTCCAGTTACGCGCGGGCGGGTTGGCCGGGCTTGTTCGTCGGTGGGACGCTCTTTATCCTGCCCGCCGCCTTTCTTGTCCTCGTCTTCGCATGGCTCTACGTGCGCTACGGCACGACGACGGGCGGCGTCTGGCTACTCTATGGCATCAAGCCGGTGATTATCGCCGTTGTCGTGCAGGCGCTCTGGGGGCTGGGGCGAACGGCGGTAAAGAGCGTCCTACTCGGCGCAATCGGCGTCGCGGTCTTCGCGGGCTATCTGTTCGGCGCGAATGTCATCCTGCTCCTTCTCGGCGCGGCGATCCTGATTATGCTGATCGAGAATGCGCGACGCGTCGGGACGATGCGGCGGGCGGCGCATGCCGTCGCACCACTTCCTGCACTGAAGACGGTGGCGCTCTTTGGTGTCGCGGCGGGCGCAATGGTGGCGTACAGCCCGTTGCGGCTCTTCCTCACCTTCCTGAAAATCGGCTCCGTGCTGTACGGCTCTGGCTATGTCCTGCTTGCCTTTCTGCGCAACGATTTCGTCAATCACCTCGGCTGGCTGACAAATCAGCAATTGCTCGACGCCGTCGCGGTCGGGCAATTCACGCCGGGGCCGGTCTTCACGACGGCGACGTTTATCGGCTACATCATTGGCGGGTTTCAGGGTGCGGTCGTCGCAACACTCGGCATCTTTCTGCCCGCCTTCCTCTTCGTCGCGCTCTCCGTGCCTATCCTGCCTCACCTCCGAAAATCGCCGTGGACCGCCGCCGCATTGGATGGCGTCAATGTCGCGGCGGTCGGGCTGATGGCGGGCGTGGCGTGGGAACTGGGGCGCGCGGCGGTCGTGGACTGGTTTACGGCGTTCCTCGCGATCGTCACCGTTGTCTTGCTGATCCGGTTCCGGGTCAATTCGGTCTGGCTCGTCCTCGGCGGCGGCATCGCGGGAATTCTCTATCATCTGGTGACGTAGCGGAAAAGTAGCCAGTAATCGGTAGGCAGAAGGGAGAATGCGACTGAGCAATGCTAAGGTTGCGGTATGTCATTCATGGTTGACGTAGTACGATAGAGAGAAGTAACCGCGTCGCCGTCTCCTGACTACCGGCTACTGATTACTGACAACTCGTTTAAGGAGCGTACACATGGCAGCATCGGACATCCGCACGGAGAGTGTTTCCTTCGCCTCGAACGGCGATACGGCGAACGGCTATCTTGCCTGGCCGACGGGCGACGGGCCATTCCCGGCGATCGTCGTCATCCAGGAGTACTGGGGGCTGGATGCGCACATCAAGAACCTCGCCGAGCGGTTCGCAGGGGAGGGGTTTGTCGCCCTCGCACCCGATCTCTACCACGGACAGGTCGCGACGGAGCCGGATGACGCGCGCAAACTGGTGATGGCGATGAATATGCAGATCGCCCTGCGCGAAATCGGCGGCGCGATCGGCTACCTCAGCGATCTGCCGGAGGTCGCGCCGAAATCCGTCGGCGTGATCGGCTTCTGTATGGGTGGGCGACTTTCGCTGACCGCCGCGTCCACCGGCGATGCGCGGATCGGCACGGCGGTGGCATTCTACGGCGGTGGCGTGCAGCCGACGCCGGAGTTCGTCGGCGGGATTACAGCGCCGGTGCTCGCCGTCTATGGCGAGAAGGATGCCGGTATTCCCCCAGAGCAGTACAACGGCCTCGCCGCAGAGATGGATCGGCAGGAAAAGACTTTCGATATGGTCGTCTACCCCGACGCGGGCCACGCTTTCCTGAACGACACACGCCCTAGTTACAACGCCAATGCCGCTACCGACGCCTGGGCGCGCGCCGTCCAGTGGTTCCATACCTATCTCGCCTAACCACATGGCACTTTCGCCGTCGCCTCCCAAACGCAGCGTGCAGCGATGACGATTACCGAAGCGCCGCTCCACAAGCGGCGCTGGCTCTCCCTCCCTATCGGAGCGACGCACGATGCCGCCGTCCTGATCGCATCGCGGGCCGTGCGCGCCTTCGGGGACGGCTTTATCAGCGTGCTTCTGCCCGTCTATCTGACGACGATCGGGTTGAGCAGCCTTCGTATCGGCGCGGTGACGACGGCGACCCTCGTCGGCTCCGCCGCGCTGACCCTCGTCGTCGGTCTGATCGCGTACCGGTTGAAGCGGCGGCGGTTGCTCTTCGGCGCCGCCGTGCTGATGATCGCCACCGGCATCGGTTTCGCTGTCGTCCATGCCTTCTGGCCGCTGATGATCGTCGCCTTTGTCGGCACGCTGAATCCGTCGTCCGGCGATGTCAGCGTCTTCCTGCCGCTGGAGCAGTCGCTCCTGCCGCAAACGGTCGGCGCGCGGGGCCGCACGGCGCTCTTCGCGCGGTACAGTCTCGTCGCCTCGCTCGTCGGGGCATGCGGCGCGCTCTGCGCCGGGATACCGGCGTTGATCGCCGCGCATACCTCTCTCGGCCTCACCCATGCGCTCGCGGGGATGTTCCTCGTCTACGCGCTCCTCGCCGTGATCGCCTTTGGCCTGTACCGCACCCTCTCTCCCGCGATCGAACCCGGCGCGCACATCCCGGAAGCGCCGCTCCGGGAATCAAAAAAGATTGTTTACACGATGGCGGCGCTCTTCAGCCTCGATTCCTTCGGCGGTGGCTTCGTCGTCCAATCGCTGCTCGCGCTCTGGCTTTTCCAGCGATTCCATCTCTCGGTGGCAACGGCGGGCACGATCTTCTTCTGGGCGGGGGTCCTCTCCGCCGGATCGTTCCCGGTCGCCGTCTGGCTTGCGAACCGGATCGGCCTCGTCAACACGATGGTCTTCACGCATCTGCCGTCCAACCTCTTCCTGATCCTCGTTCCCTTTATGCCGAACCTGCCGCTCGCGATCGCCCTGCTCCTTGCCCGCAGCGCCCTCTCACAGATGGATGTGCCGACGCGCAATTCGTATGTGATGGCGGTCGTCACCCCGGCGGAGCGCCCGGCGGCGGCGAGCGTTACGTCCGTGCCGCGCAGCCTCGCCACGGCCGCCAGCCCGCTGCTCTCCGGCTACCTCCTCAGCCTCACCCTTTTTGGCTGGCCGCTCGTCATTGGCGGCGCGCTGAAGGGGATCTACGATCTGCTCCTGCTCGTCATGTTCAAGCAGGTGCGGCCTCCAGAGGAAACCTGAATGCTGGCAGTCTCGTAACTCGTCAGCAGTGGCGGCACGTGGGCCGCGAAGTGAGGGTAAAATGGAACCGAAACGTCCAGAGTCGAGCTACGACGCGCTTCCCATGCATTTCGGCATGAACCTCGCCAGCGCGATTGGCGGCGAGGACTTCATGGGCATCACACTCACCGCCGTCGTCATTGACGGCGACCATGCCTTTTTCGACGCGGGCGCGCTCCACGGCCGCTCGCAGGCGCAGCAGGGTATCCAGTTCTCGCGCGATAAAGCGGATGTGCCCCAGGGTCAGCGCGTCGCGATGGTCTTTCTTGGCGTACGCGATACGGAGCCGGAAACGGCCCACTACGAGGGAATGATCGCCTGCACGCTCCTGATTGATCGCGCGGCGGGGACGGGCTGGCGCGACCTGACACAGGAGGCGATGGCGATGCGCCGTGTCCTCGACGGCACGGTGAACCTCAGCGGTCTGCTGGCGGGCGAGCGGATCGCGCTCCAGCGCGCACTCGAAGAACCGCTTGGCGGAGCGCTCTGGCGGAACACCGATGAGACGCGCAAAGCGGCCGTTCACAGCACAATCCAGGAGGCATCCGTATGAGCGCCACGCCACAATCGCCCCTCGACCCTGCCCGATTCTGCGCGATGATGACGCAGTCCTACGAGAACCGCATCCCGGCCGATGTCCGCGCGATCATTGCCGCAGAAGCGATTACGCCGCTCGGCCCGAAGCCGCATATTGCCGACCTGGGCTGCGGGCCGGGGCTGTGGCTGCGCGATGTCGCCGCGCTCCGGCCGGATGCCAGGCTCGCGGGGTACGACCGCGATGCGAAAATGCTGGACGCGGCGCGCGGCCTCGGTCTGAAGAAGGCAAAATGGCACAGCGCAGATGTCGGCGCGACGGATTTCGCACTGAAACCAGGCTCGTGCGATGTGATCGCCGCGCACTTCTTCATCCACTTCTTCGCGGACCCGCGCCACCTGCTCGCGACGATGCACGATGCCCTGCGGCCCGGCGGTGCGTTCGTGATGACTGGCTGGGTGCGTTCCTCGATGGCGGACTTCGCGGACTTCTGGGCGACGGCGCGCGCCGCAATAGAGAGCAGCTCCGCAGAAGCGACGCCCGCTAATGATCCCGAAGCAATCTGCTACCAGCGCTTTGCGGAGTTCAACCGATACACACTCGATGACATCCGCTGGCTGCTTGATCGCCATGGCTTCAGTGTCCGCCGCGATGCGATGTATACGAAGAATTTCGCCTATCTGATCGCCGGGACTGCATAGATAAAGCGATGCACAATGGCACGATCCTGCGTCGTCAATCGCCCGATGGATCGTTCACGAACGTGCGCGACGACTGCGGCGGCAGTGCGCCACGCGAGAGGATCAGCGCGTCGACGAGGAAGGCCGCAATAATCAGGCGCCAGAGCAACAGTTCAACGAAGAATTGCATTGCCGGTCCTCCCTTCACTGCCATCCCGTTGCGCGTCCGCCCCATCGCCTTCTGAGTATGTCAAAGCATAACGCGTACCACACCGTACGGAAGTGCCGGATTGGCATGGCCGAAAGGACCGATTCACCCGCATACGATCCGATCATAATTGCGTGTTAGCATTGAGGCAGTAGGCAGAAGTCGGTAGTCAGTGGACAGAGAAGGTGACGCGCTTTCTTTTCGACGACTGCCGACTGGCCGACTGCGCACGGCTTGACGATTGTGTGCGGAGTGTTATAACGATGCAGAGGAATGTCCGTCTATCTGAAGGAATTAGCGTGGCCACTGAGCAGACCAGTGTACCGATGTCTCGCGCGCGTTCGCGCGGCGCCGTGCGCATGCGCGAGACGCAGATGACACTCGTCTCGCTCCTGTATTTGCTGCCCTCGCTGGTTGCCTTTACGGTTTTCGTCTTCTATCCCGTCGTAAAGTCGGTCTGGATCAGCCTCCACGCCGATAATCCGTTCGGCGGCACGTCGAGCGTCTATGTCGGGCTGGATCAGTACAAAAACGCCCTTTCGTCCCCGGATTACCGCAACTCGCTCAAGATCACGCTCCTCTACACGCTGTACACTGTGCCCGTCGGGCTTGCCGTCGCGCTGCTGCTCGCGGTGATGGCGAATCTGCGGCTGCGGGCGATCTCGATCTTTCGTGTCGCCTTCGCGATCACGATTGGCGTCTCGGTCGCGGCGGGCGCGGTGATCTTCGCTCTGCTCTATAACCCGAGCACGGGCGTACTGAACTACTTCCTCACGCGGGTCGGCCTGCCGCCCATTCAGTGGCTGACGCACACGAACACGGCGCTCTGGGCAATCGCGATTGGGACGATCTGGCTTGGTCTCGGCTTCAACTTCACGATCCTTCTCAGCGGCCTGCAGGGTATCCCGGAGGAACTCTACGAGAGCGCGCGGATTGACGGCGCGGGAGCCGCGCGGATGTTCTTCAATGTCACGCTGCCACTGCTCTCTCCAACGCTCTTTTTCGTCAGTGTTATCTCGGTGATTGCCGCATTCCAGAGTTTCGCGCAGATTGATGTCCTGACCAAAGGCGGCCCGGCGGGTTCGACCAACGTCGTCGTGTACTCGATCTACCGCGATGCCTTTTTCAACTTCCATTCCGCCTACGCGTCGGCGCAAGCAGTGATCCTCTTCATCATTCTCCTGATCCTGACCGGCATCCAATTCAAATCACTGGAAGGCAGAGTGTTTTATCAATGAGCGGTTCATCCAATACGCGCCTGCTGCGGAAGGCGCTCCTCTATGCGCTGCTGACCACCCTGGCGCTGGTGATTCTCTTCCCGCTTCTCTATGCCTTGGCGGTCAGTTTCATGACGGCGGATGAGGCAGCCCGCTTTCCGCCCAGATTCATCCCAAGCGGCCTCTATCTCGATAACTACCGCACGGTGCTCAAGCGGTTGCCGATCCCGCGCTATATCCTCAACAGTTTCATCGTTGCCGGATCGGTGATGATCGCGCAGTTAGTGACGGCGAGTCTCGCGGCGTATGCATTCGCCGTGCGGGATTTTCGCGGGCGAACCCCGCTCTTTCTCATCTTCCTCTCGACGCTGATGATCCCGTGGGAAGTGACGGTCATCCCGAACTACCAGACAATCTTGCAGTGGGGCTGGAAGGATACCTATATCGGCCTGATCGCGCCGTTCGTGGCGACGGGCTTCGGCACATTTCTCCTCCGGCAATTCTTTCTGACGATTCCGACGGAACTGCACGACGCCGCGACGCTCGATGGCTGCGGCAGCCTGCGCTATCTGCTGACGATCGTCATTCCGCTCTCGCGCCCGGCGCTCGGCACGCTGGCGGTCTACAGTTTCCTCCAAACATGGAATCAGTACCTCTGGCCGCTGCTCGTGACGGACAGCAAGAATATGCGGACCTCGCAGATCGGCATCGCCTTTTTGCGCACCGAAGAATCAATCTCCTACAACCTCATCATGGCCGGCGTGATGCTCGTACTCCTGCCGACGATCGCGCTGCTGATTATCGGGCAGCGGCAACTGATTCGGGGACTCACCGCCGGCTCCGTCAAGGGGTAACGGCGGGCATACGATGGATGGTTCATTGCAGCAAAGGAGCAAGAGGTGGAAGGTATGGAACAGGGTAAACGGCTCTCGCGACGGAATCTCCTGCGGCTGGGCGTGGGCACTGCCGCGACGGGCGCGCTTGCGGCGATTCTGAGCGCGTGCGGTGGGAGCGCGACGACCGCCCCCGCAACGACGGGCGCGACGATCAGCACAACAGCGGCCGGCGGCGCAACCACCGCCGCGACGACGGCTTCCGGC
>JALYUS010000134.1 GCA_030853625.1 Chloroflexota bacterium | reverse complement strand
TGCGCCGCCATCTGCTCGTGCCGCACGAGGACATGATGGAACGGGTAGCGCGGGATGGCATCGTAGAGCGGGATAACCGCGCCGCCCGGATAGCCGAAGACCGTCTCCACGCCCTCCTCAATGAGCGAGCGGCAGACCGCGTCCGCCCCCCGCGTGCGCGTTCCCTGCCACGAGGCGATCAAATCCGCGTGCTCGGCGCGCGGCATCGCGGTCGGTGTCGTCATCGTCAGTTCGTCTCGCTCGCGTGTGACGACCATCGCCCCACTCCTTCCTCTGCTGCATTCACAAAAAAGACCCCCCGATGTGGGAGGCGCCTGCGTCGCTGTCATTCCAATCGTTGCTATCCTGACGCCCGCCTCCCATTGCACACGCGCGTTACCGGTACGGCAACGCGCCCGATAATAAGGAGTACGCGCCCCGTAATGAACAAAACCGCGCTGGCAAGCGCGGCGGGGGCGAAGACGGAGGCATGACGACGTGCGGCGTCTGCTGCCGCGTTCGTTGCCATGCGCTGTTCCATCGGTGCCATCATCGCGATATTCCTCGCTCTGTGCCGCAGGTTATGCAGATTCGACTATACCAGCGGTGCCGAAAGGTGTCAAGCACAATTTTGCCCCCACCCCCGGCCCCTCCTCCGCATGGCAGGCGGAGGGGCCGGGGGTTGGGGGCGTTTCCGCATCGCTTTCTTCGGTGAGCCAGACGCGCCGCACCGCTTTCTCGATCATGTCTTCAATGGAACGATTCAGTCGGATCGCAATCTTTGCCAATCTCTCGAAGTCCCCGCGACGCATAGAAAATGTATACTGGGCTTCACTGGAATAATACTGGTTGGCCGCAGCCTCACAATCGGGATGTTAACCCCGAGGGGCGGACTCTGAGAGAACTACCATCACCTGCTGGCGCACCTTCTCCAGACTGACACCGAGACTTTCCAGCACGCCTGCCGCGATCCCTTCGCCTTCGCGCACCAGCCCCAGCAGCAAATGTTCTGTGCCGATGTAGGTGTGGTTGAAGCGCGCCGCTTCCTCGTGGGTCAGTGTAAAGGCTTTCCGGGTGCGTTCGGTGAACTTTTCGAATTTGTCTGCCATCGGATGCCCCCATGCACTGTGGAAAAGTGGTGTGCGCACAGTATAAGCAGAGAGGGTCGGGGCGTGTGTTATCCTGCGATGCGCAGGACGGAGATAGGAAAGGAAGGACGGCGTGCGGGTCTTCATTTCGGCAGACATGGCAGGTGCGACGGGTCTCGTCGCTGCGGCTGAGTTGCTGCTGGACGGCCCGGAGCATTCCCGTTTTCGCGCGCTGATGACCGCCGCATGACGGTGCTGGCGCTTTCTCTTGTGCTCTCCTCCGCCGTTCTCCACGCGACATGGAACCTGTTTGCGAAACGTGCCGGGGGTGGGGCAGCCTTTGTCTGGCTCTTCAACGCGCTTTCCACCCTGATCTACGCGCCATTCGCGCTGGGCGCCGTCCTGATAGAGCGGCCGCATATCGGCCCGGTCGAAATTGCCTTCATGGTTGGCAGTACGGCGCTCCATACCTCCTACTTTCTCACTTTGCAGCGCGGCTACCGCGCGGGCGATCTCTCGCTGGTCTACCCGATTGCGCGCGGGACCGGCCCTGCGCTGTCAACGACTGCCGCGATTCTCATCTTCGGCGAGCGCCCAACGCCCCTGGCGATCGGCGGCGCGCTGCTCGTCGCGATCAGCGTCTTCGCCCTGACGGGTGGCGGGCGGCGTTCTGCCGATCCCGCGCGGCGACGAACGGCAGTCATCTATGGCCTCATGACCGGCGTGCTGATCGCGTCATACACGCTCTGGGACAAGCGCGCGGTCAGTGGCCTGCTCATCCCGCCGCTCCTGTTCGACTGGACGAACGCCCTGGGTCGCACGGCGCTCCTCACGCCCCATGCGCTCCGTCATTGGGAGGCGATCCGCACGGAATGGCGCGACCACCGGCGCGCGGTATGTGTCGTGGCGGTCTTCAGCCCACTCGCCTACATCCTCGTCCTCACGGCGCTCGTTTTCACTCCGGTCAGTTACATCGCCCCGACGCGGGAAATTAGCATCCTGATCGGGACGATCATGGGCGCGCGGCTCCTTTCCGAAGGGGACGGACGCCGCCGGGTGGTCGCCGCCGGTGGCATGGTCCTCGGCGTGATCGCGCTGGCGGTAGGCTGAGTGGCAGAGCGATGCGCTATCCACCTTGCCGTATATCTCCCGTCTGGAAGAGAGAGACGCCGATCCCGGTGAAGAGCGCCGCGAGGAGCAGCATCACACCGACGCTGGTCCAATTGACCCCATCAGTGATTGGCGTTCCGTACGCGGTGAAGATTGACAGCCGTTGCGTCCAACCAGGCAACTTCAGGGCGGATCGGAGCAGGTCCATGAAGAATGCGATCGCCAGATAGCCGCCGACAATCTCCAGATCAACCGCAGAGCGCAGACGCGCGCCGAGCGCGTAGACCGCACCGGCGATCAGCGCCATCGGCGGCACGAGCGCCAGCGAGGCGGCGAATACCCGCCCGGCATCGAGCGTCAGGCCCGTGGCTGCGGCCCCAACCATGATGCCAAGTGCGTTGGCAAGCGCGAGGAGGATGAACCCGACCAGGGCCGTCCCATACCATTGCAGCGCAACCTGCCAACGCGGCTGCGGCGTACTCAAAACGATATCCAATCGCCCGTTGTCCTGATTCGCGGGCCAATCGTTCGCGCGGATGAGGGCATAGAGCATCGCCGCGATGGAGATGATGAGGAAGACGGCAAGCGAGACAAACCCGTAGTCCGTTGCCAGAAGATTCGCGCCGAAGAGTTGCGCGAAGGCGGGTGATCCTTCAATCGCATCGCGGAGTTGCTGCTCGGACGATTTCACGATGCCAGCGCCGTAGGCGGCGTAGAGAAAGACCCCCAGCATCCACCACCCCAACCCGGGACCGCCCGCTCGCAGCGCGCGCGCCAGCACCGAACGCAGCCAGGGGTCGCGAGCGGCACATTCGATCTGCGCGTCCGGGGAAACCGTTCTGGCTGTACCATTCCTGAGGATACGGCGGAATAGCAGCGTCGCAACGGCGCCCATATCGCGCCGCAGGAAGATGACCATACTGCCAATGAGCAGCAGGAGGCCGAGCGCGAGCAGGAGTGCCATCGCGCCGAAATTCGTGCCATAGGAGGGGATAAGTGGCTTACTGAGACCGTAGTAGTAGTTCGGCGAGAGGCGCTGCACCCAGGCGAGGTTCGGGTATGCGCGCCCCGTGCCATCGAGGACGAAGAAGAGCGCATAGAGCGCACCTGTCGCGCCCGCAGCGGCGCCAGCGGTCCGCGTGTATTGAGAGATGAAGAGGGCGAGCATGGCGTAGAAGAAGAGTAACAGGCTCAAATCGAAGCCCGCCAGCAACGCGCCGCCGACCGACGCCGGATCATGCTGGCTCGCCTCGCCCAGCAGCGCGCCGACCCCGAACGCCAATCCCAACACCACCATACTCAGAGCGGTCGCCAGCACCTTCTCACGGAGCAGGTCCTGGCGCGAGTGCGGCGTCGCGAGGAGGAGGTCCAGCGATCCGCGCGCTTCTTCGCCGCGTATCAGGCGGCTGCCAATCAGCATCGCGAAGATGCTCAGCATCAGTGAAAAGGAGAAGCCGTACTTGAATGTCACGTAACCGGAGGCGGTATCGGTGGCGACCGGGTCATTCAGGAAGACGTAGGCCCGATTCTGGGTGAGACTACCGAGCTGGCTCACGTCTATCTGGCTCAGAGACGCATAGACGGAGATCAGGATGAGCATGACGAGCACGCTCCAGATGAGCAGCGCCCAGCGGTGCTCCCGCATCGTTTTCCAGAAGATTGACCGCAGCATGGCCTTCATCCCTTCGCGACTGGCTCCGGTTGGTAGTAGCGCAGGAAGACTTCATCGAGGCTCGGCTCGCGCACGGACAACGCTACCGCGTGATGCTGCGCCGCGATCTGGATCACGCCTGCTAAATCTGCCTGCGCGGTCAGTTGCACGCTCTCGCCACCGTCCATGAGCGTGACATCGCTGACGTTGGGCAGGCTGTCGAACCACTCCGTTGCGGCAGTGGACGGGAAGGTTACTGTGACAACGTGATGCCGCAGGTCTTTGAGAGCGGCGATGTGATCCACCCGCACCAGTTCACCCTCCCGGATGATCCCAACCCGGTCGCAGAGATGCTCGACCTCCGGCAGGATGTGTGAGGAGAGGAAGACCGTGCGCCCCTCCGCCTTGACCTCCGTCACCATGGCGGAGAACTCTTGCTGATTGAGCGGATCGAGGCCCCCGGTTGGCTCGTCGAGGATCAGGAGGCGCGGCTTGTGCATGAATGCCTGGATCAGCCCGACTTTTTGCTTGTTGCCGCGCGAGTAGTCGCGGAAGCGTTTGCCGGGGTCGAACTCCAGGCGCTCGACAAGGCGTTTGACCTCGTGCTGATTGACGCCGCCGCGCAGATTGCCGAGATATTCGATAATCTGCGCGCCCGTCATGGCTGGATCAACATTGAACTCGCCGGGGAGATAGCCGATCAACCGTTTCACGTCGGTCGCCTGGGACCAACAATCCAATCCCCCGATCTGCGCGGAGCCGCCAGTTGGGCGAAGCAAGCCCATCAACAGACGGATCGTCGTCGTTTTCCCCGCGCCGTTTGGCCCGAGGAAGCCAAAAACCTCGCCCTCGGAGACGGAAAACGTCACATCATGGACACCTCGGTTCTGTCCATAGCGCTTCGTCAATGCACTGGTCTCAATGATGTCCGTCATGATCG
>JALYUS010000131.1 GCA_030853625.1 Chloroflexota bacterium | reverse complement strand
AAGGGACGATTGGTTCGTAGCGCCAGGCCCGGTCGAGGAGGTGACCGGGTGACGAGGCGGGGGCTGTGCGAAGATTTCGGCGGGTGGCCCCCCGGCTGACACGGTCGTCACGTACGGAGAAAACCGGCGGCATAACGCGCCGACAATGGCCGTACGATGTGTCCCCTTTTTCCCGGAGCGAGCGCGATTGAGAGGCCGCACTGTGGTGTGGGTCGTGGTATCGTGTGCGTGGAAAGGAAACAACGAATGTGCGGAATTTTCGGCTATGTCGGGCGCGCGGAGACGAAGGTTGATGTGCCGGGGATGACCCTGGCCGCGCTCAAACGGCTCGAATATCGTGGCTACGACTCGTGGGGGATCGCCGTTCGCAATGGCGTCGGGCTTGAAGTCGAGAAGCATGTCGGCAAGATCGGGCTGGCGGAGACGACGCTGCCGCAGAGTACGATCGGCTTCGGGCATACGCGCTGGGCGACGCATGGCGGCGTCACGGAGCCAAATGCGCACCCACATCAGGACGAATCGCGCCGGATCGCGCTGATCCACAATGGTATCGTCGAGAATTACATTCTGTTGAAGGCGGGGCTGATCGCCCGTGGGCATACCTTCCGGTCGGACACCGATACCGAGGTAATCGTTCATCTTGTCGAGGAGGCGCTCGCTCATCGCGAGAATCCCGAATCTGACCTGACATGGGCGGTGTGCTCTGCATTTCGGCAGTTGGCAGGCCTCAACGCTGTCATCGTCATGCACGTAGACCGGCAGGAACTCGTCGCCGTCAAGAACGTCTCGCCCCTGATCGTCGGCATCAGCGACGACGCGACCTATATCGCATCTGATGTCGTTGCCCTTCTGGAGTACACCGACCGCGTTGTCTACCTCGATGACCGTCAGGTGGCGACGATGACGCCGGGGACGATCGTCCTTTCCAGTCTGGAGGACGGCGCACCGCTCGATGTACATGAGGAGCGGGTGACGTGGCGACCGGACGATGCGGGCATGGGTGAGTATCCGAATTTCATGGCGAAGGAGATGGCGGAGCAGTCGGCGATTATCGCGCGTCTCGCCGATGACCATGCCGCGCTCGCGCAGGACCTCGCGGATCGCATCACGCGCTCGTTTGGCACCTTCCTGCTCGGCTGCGGGACGGCGTCGTACGCCGCGCTCTCCGGGACATACCTCTTCTCGCGCATCGCGCGGCGACATATCAACTTCATCCTCGGCTCGGAATTCAAGTATCACGAGCATTTCATCACGCCGCGCTCGCTGGTGATCGCCCTCTCGCAGAGCGGTGAGACGGCGGACATCATCGAAGGTGTCAACGCGGCGCGGGCGCGCGGCGCGCAGATCGGCGCGCTCGTCAACGTACCCGGTTCGAGCCTCGCGCGGATCGCGGATGTCGTCGTGCCGCTGGCGGCAGGCCCGGAGCAGTGCGTCCTGTCCACGAAAGCGTACACGGCGAAAGTCGCCATTCTCCTCCTCGCGGCGTACGCGCTCGCGGGCAAACTGGAAGAAGGCCAGGCGCTACTTCGGAAGGCTGCGGTCGCCGTTGATGCGGCGCTGAATGGCGAATGCGCGGAGATCGTGCGCGCCGTTGCGGCGCGGATCGTCGGCAAGGATCATCTCTACGTCATCGGTCGCGGCCTCGCCTATCCGACCGCGCTCGAATCGGCGCTGAAGATCAAGGAAGTCTCATACATGCACGCGGAAGGGTTCGCGGGCGGCGAACTGAAGCATGGCGTGATCGCCCTGATCGAGCAGGATACGCCCTGTCTCGTCTTCGCGCCGATGGACGAGACGCATGCCGACATCCTCTCCGGCGCAATGGAGATGCGGGCGCGCGGCGGTTTCATCATCGGCGTCTCGCCGGAGCCGGACGAGGCATTCCACGTCCACATCCCGGTCGCCGATGTCGGGGACGCTTCACCGCTCGTCAATGTCATCCCCGCGCAGTTACTCGGCTATCATCTCGCGCTGCTGCGCGGCTTCGATCCCGACAAGCCGCGCAATCTCGCGAAGAGTGTGACAGTGAAATAAGAGAGTTTCTTTACTCCCGGCCCTTCTCCATCGTCAGGAGAAAGGCCGGGGTATGAGGGTTATCGCGCTACCCGTGCATGATTGAGCGTGAAGACGGTGCGCATGTTCGGACGCGCGCCGTAGAGAAGAACGCCGATCCGATACATTCGCGCTGCCAGCATGACGAAAAAGGCGATGCTCGCGATGAGGATTGCTACGGAGAGCGCAACCTCCCACGGCGCGGGGTGGCCGACGAGGACGCGCGTCAGCATGACGAGCGGGCTGCAAAAGGGGATAAACGCCAGCACGCGCGCCACAGTCGCGTCCGGCTTGCCGAGGGTGAAGATGGCGGCGAAGAAGCTGCCGATCATCGCCATTTGCATCGGCGCGGCGATCTGCTGGACATCCTCCTGGCGGCTGACGAGTGACCCCGCACCGGCATAGAGCGCGGCGTAGAGCAGGAAGCCAAGGATAAAGAAGCCGAGGAAGGCGATCACAGCGGTGACAGAGAGTCCCGTCAGATCGAGCGCCGTCGCGCCACTACGTGTACCGAGGAGCGCGTGCGCAATGCGCCCCTGCGCGGCGAGGGCGACCGCGCCGGGGATCGTGATGCAGAGGTATTGCGTCAGCGCCGCCGCCCCGATACCGAGGATTTTGCCCGCCATCAGTTGCGTCGGCGTCGCGGCGTTAATCATAATCTCCATGATCCGGTTGCTCTTCTCCTCCACCACGCCGCTCGCGATCCACATCCCATAGACGATAATCGTCGTGTAGAGGAGGATGTCAAGGATGTAGGCGAGGCCGCGATTGGTGTTCTTCTGCGTCTCCGATTGTATGTCCGCGTGCGTCTGTGGATTCGTCGCGCTGACCGAGAAGGCTGGCGGCGCGAAAACCTGGCTCTGTTGCGCTTGGGTCAGCCCCGCACGCGTCAGGCGGTCCTGGACGGCGAGGAAGGAAGCCGCCTGCTGGATGCGCGCCGTGGTCGTATCGCGTGTGCCGGATGTCGTGTCGTATTCGAACAGCGGGTCACCCGCCGGGCTATGACTGAGGATGAGAAGTCCCTGGTACGTTCCTCGATTCACCTGATCGCGGAGTGTCCCAACCGGGCCATTGACCGCCGTCAGGGCGATTGCGCTGCCCGTACCATCCGCGCGCAATTGCTGATCGAGGCGGGTGATTTCGTCCGCGATCGCGGCAGGCGTCGCGATGTCCGTGATCGCGATCGCGATCGTCGTCGTGCTTTCTTTGCCATTACGAATCGCCTGCACGATCGTTGGCGCGCAGGCGAGCAGGACGAAGACGACTGCCATCAACACCGTGATGATAACGAAACTGCGCTGCCGTACCCGCGCTCGGTACTCGCGCCGGACAATCAGCCCGATTTTCTCCCATGATCGTTGCATCATCTCCTCCGTTACCGGATCGCAACCGTCTCGCGCGGTGCGGCCGCTACGTCGCCGTCAATTGCGACCTGCCCGCCGACGCTGGCGAGGAAGATGTCATTCAGGGATGGCTCAGCGATCTCGAAGCGGGTGACGCGGCCGCCGTGTTCGAGGGCGGCGCGCAGGATCGCCTCGGGATCGCTGCCGTGCCGCACATCCATCTCGACGAAATCGGGACGCCGTTTGGTGACGGTCACGCCCGGCAGGTGGTCCAGCCAGCGAATCTCCGGGTCATCCGCGAGGGCGAGGCGGATGACCTGTCGCCCCGTACTCCGCTTTACGGATCGCACGTCGCCATGCACGACCAGCCGCCCGCGATGGATGATCGCGATGGCCTGACAGAGTTCTTCCGCCTGCTCCATCTGATGCGTGGAGAAAATGATTGTCTTGCCGCGCCGCCGCATCTCGTCGAACGCCTCGATCATCTGGGCGGCGTTGACGGGATCGAGGCCGCTGAATGGCTCATCCATGATGAGGATGTCCGGATCGTGCAGCACGGCGGCGAGGAATTGGATCTTCTGCTGATTCCCTTTGCTCAGTTGCTCGACGCGCTTCCGCCGGTTCTCCACGATCGCGAACCGTTCCAGCCAGTCATTCAAGTCGCGGCGGGCATCGCGCGCCGACGCGCCATAGAGTTGGGCGAAGAACAGCAATTGATCTTCCACGATCATCTTCGGATAGAGACCGCGCTCCTCCGGCAGATAGCCCCAGAGGCGGCGCGGCACGTCGGTATTCGGCTTTCCGTTCCACGTCACGCTACCGGTATCCGGGCGGAGAATGTCGAGGATGATGCGCATCGTCGTCGTCTTGCCCGCGCCGTTCGTGCCGAGGAAGCCGAAAATCTGACCTCTGTCAACAGTGAACGAGACATCCTGTACCGCCGTAAACGCGCCGAACGTCTTGGTAATCCCGTGAATTTCGAGCGACATGCGCCGCCTCCTTGCATACCCTCGACCAGCCCATTAGCATAAACCGCTATCAGTATACCAATGGTTTGTGCCGAAAATATGAACGGTATGCCGTTCATTGTATGGCGACGCGGCATGCATAAGCAACGATGACGGCCCAGAGTCCGCCATCGTTGCTTATGCCTCTCTCGTTACGCGCTACTCGTTACTTGACGGTCAGTTGCACAATCATGCCGAGTTGCACATGGCCGGGAACGGTGCAGACGACGTTGTAGACGCCGGGCTGGAGATCCACCGTCACCGATGTTGTCTTGCCCGCATCAATCGTGTCGCTGTCCTTGATGACCGGGCCGGTGACACCGCCGCCCTTGCTCGCGTCGCTCTGCTTGGTCACGCCGACGTTATGCGGAGTGGGGCCTTGATTCGAGACCTTGAACGTCACGGACCCGGCGGGTACGGCGGAATTGTCAATCGCGATGGCGTAGTCTTTCTCCGTCGCGTTGATCGTCGTGCTCGTCCCGCCACCGCCGCCACTCGCCGCCGCAACGGTTGGGGCGGCAGTTGGAGCGGCGGTTGGCGCTGCTGCC
>JALYUS010000128.1 GCA_030853625.1 Chloroflexota bacterium | reverse complement strand
CCGTCGTTGCGATAGATTCTCGCTCATCCGGACACATTCAATCATCGACCAATGTGGATGTTCGTGATCGCGGTGAACTGACAAATGAGCGCAGCGGTGAGAAAGACCAGCCCGAGGGCGATCTCGTTGAAGTGGCGCAGCTCGCGGCCACTCGCCGCGAACACGAACATCACCAGGGCCGCGAGCGTGAGGACCAATGCAGCGAGATCCATTGCAACTCCTTAGCCCCAGACGTCGGGGCGGTAGCGCTCCACGCTCTCCATCTGTGCCATGTAGGCCTCGGCATCCTCCGTCGTCAGCGAGCCGGAGTCGGCAAAGACCGTAACGAAGCTCGCCCGGACATCGTCGCGCACGGTCTGCGAGCCGCACACATAGATGTACGCACCCTTTTGGACGAGGTCCCAGACCAGTGCGCCCTGCTCGGCAATCCGATGCTGGACGTACTCGCGCTTGCCGGGCACCTCGCGCGACATCGCCACATGCAGGTGGTCGAGCACTCCCTCCCGGACGAACATCGCGATCTCGTCGCGATAGATGTAGTCGAGCGTGCTGGAGCGGATACCGTTGAAGAGGACGGCAGTCGCCAGAGCCACCCCATCGCGCTTCATCGCCAGCCGCTCCCAGAGGAAGGCCCGCATCGGCGCGTATCCCGTGCCCGCCGACACGAAAATCATCGGCTTCGTCACGTCCTCTTGCAAGTGGAATCCCTCCGCGCGGTCGAGGAAGACATTCATGCGGTCGCCCTCACGGAGGCTGTGCACGTAGTGAGAACTCATCCCCCGGAAGGCGCGGCCGGGCATCCCCGGTATGGGGAGAGTGTGCGAGCCGACCGAGATGTGTGCCGTCGCGGCGCCGTGGATGCGCGGGCTCGAACTGGTCGAGTAGTAGCGGGGCCGCAGCGGCTGGGCGACCTGCAGGAACTCGAAGATATTGATCGAGCAGGACGGGAACTCGTCGAGCAGGTGCGGCACATCGTAGCCGCCCGCGCGGATCGCGGCGCGCAGCGGGGAGTCGGGACCGTCAGGATGCGTGAGTACACTCTTGATTTCCTCCAGATTCTGCCGCTCGTCCGGCTCGAGCACCTTGGCGAGCAGCAACTCGATCAATGGCAAAGTCGGCATCGCGGTGATATCGACCAGGCAGGTGAGGACGTTGCGTACTTGGAGGGGGACGCCCTTGGGCACGGCGCGCACTTTCATGCTCTTCGGCACGGAGAAGACGCCCTCCAGCGCCGCCCCCAAATAGCGCGCAAGATTCTCCACCGTTTCTTCGTCGTTCTTCGGGCAGACGCCGAGGTGATCACCGGCGGTGTAATGGAAGTCCGCCGGCAGGCTGACCTCCAGGTGGCGCGTCCGGGACGTGGACTCCGGCGCCTGCAACTCCCGACAGATCAGCGCGCGCACCTCGACCGTCCTGATCCCGACGGCGTTCGTCATAATCGTCGGGGCAACGATCTGTCCGTTCAGCGAGAGGGCCATCGCGGAATCCGAGTCGGTAGCGGTCAACGCCTCATCCGCGGCCTGCTCGGCGGCGATGCGGGCGGCGGCGGCCTCGCTCGGTTCTGCCCCGGACAGGTCAATCAGTGCGGGCCAGGTCCGGTCGTTCCAGGCAGTATGGGTTTCCTCCCAGGTGGGAGAGCCGACGTCGCCGAAGGCGAAGTTCCCGAGCGCGGTCGCCCCGAGATCCGCGAGCCGAGACTGGACGTAGCGCGGGAACGCGAGGAAGGCGTTCCACTGGCTGTTCCCCAGACCCCAGACGAAATATCGGCAGTTCTTCCAGGTCTCACAGCCCGGCTCCGTATGCTCCAACCACGCCTTGAACGCGATCGCGTTCCCGGGCGGGTTGCCCGTGTAGGTCGCGGTCATGATCACCAATAGCCACGGCTGCGTCCGCGCCGACAGATCAACGAGGGCGTCGAGGTCCATGATCGTGCTGCTGAAGCCGTAGATGCGACTCCGTTCGCTAAACCGCTCGGCCAGCTCCTTGCTGGTGCCGAAGTTGCTCCCATAGGCGACGATGAGATCGCGGAAGGCGCTCGTCTCGGGAATCTCCGACGGTCGGTCCCACGCGCGGCTACCGGCGGCCTCCCCGGTCGAAGCGCCTTTAGCCGCCGCACGGCTCTTGCGCTCTGCCAACGCGGCCCGCCGCTGATCCGCGTCTTCCCGCAGGACACGGATCACGGGGACGCTGACCGGCTTCGTCGAGGCCGACGTGTTCTTGACGACCTTGCCGCCTGGGGCAATGCGCAACCGATAGCGGTTGTAGATCGCAAAGAGCGCAACCCGCAACATCATGAAGGTGACCTCTTGGGCCATGCACTGCCGCTGCCCGACCGAGAAGGGGATGAAGGCGTGGCGCGGGCGCTCGACGACCTTCTCCATCGCAAACTGATCTGGATCGAACCGATCGGCGTTCGGACCCCAATAGCGTGGGTCCCGCTGCGCGGCCAGGGAACCGACGAGGATGATGTCATCTTTGCGGACGCGGTAGCGCCCCAGCATGCCATCCTTCAGGCTCCGGCGGATCGTCACCGGCAGGGGGGGATAGATGCGCAGGGACTCTTTGATGACCTGCGTCATATACGGCAGGGCCATCAGGTCGGTGTATTGCAGGTCATAGTCCGGGTCGCCCCCGGTGATGGCGTCGATCTCGGCGATCATCTTCTCTTCCACCTCGGGATGGGTTGCGAGCAGATAGCCCAGCCAGGCGCCGGTGATTGACGGACCGTTGAACCCGTTTGAGAGGTGCATGAGAATCTGGTCGCGAATCGTCGCGGGGTCCAGGTGTTCACCCGTTTCGGGGTCGGGCACGGTGATCAAGCGGGTGAGGAGATCGGTTTGCTGACCCATCGGACAGGTGTTCAGCCGCCCCTGGACGATGGCCTCGGCGGTGGAGAAGAGCACGCTTGTGTCGTGCCGATACTTCTTCTTCCGAGCGCGTTTGGCAGGGCCGGAGAAGAGCGTGAAGTCGGGTCGCGGTTCGGCGATGCGCGCGATGCTCTCCTTGGTGCTGTCGGGCACGGCAACCGCAAAGGCGCTCCGTACCCCGTCCGTATCCAGCAGGCCGAAGTCGTAGTTACAGGCTCCCCGGCCCGATACTTCGAGCGTATACCGCGTCATCCAGTCACGCAGGTCCAACGGTTTGTCGTCCGGCATAGTGGCCCATGCGGAGATCATTTTCTGCGCCAGCTCTTTCATGCGGCCGAACTGTGTCTTCTGATGCGCGGGCGCATACCAGGGGAGCATGATGCGCCGCACCCGGTTGTAGTCGTCGCTGTCGCTGACGACCGAGATGCCGCCCCCGCGTGATCCCGCGAGTTGGTCAAAGAAGTTGATGTCCTCGACACGCTTGCCAAACTGCGCTTCGTCGGCCGCGACCGCATCGAGCAATTCGGGATCAGAAACGACGACCAGTCGCCACTTCTTCGTCGGAACCCCCACCGCGTAGAGATGGCCGAAGCGACGAAAATATTCCAACTGTGTATCGTTGTCATTGATGATATCGAAGTTCGCGAACCGTTCGCCGTTCGGCACCAGCCAGCGCACGGCCCAGGGAATATCGAGCGGTTCACTATCCTCTGCGGAGACCGCCTTGTCCGACACTCCGGGAACGTGTGAGCGGATGTAGCCCGCCGTGAGGGTCGGCGCGCCCACCCGTTGCGGCGGCCTGACGCCGTCCTTCAACCAGCCGATCTTGAAGGTTTGCGCCAAATTCCACGCCTCGTCGGAATGTCCTGCCTCGTTGAATGCCTCGCTCGCATCGTGCCCATAACTCTCGATGAACACCTCGGCGCCGCCCGGATGGTGGTAGATCCACTCACTGACGTCGTAGACGCCGCCGTGCATGGCGACCCAGTAATCACCGGGCTTGTCGTGGCGGAGTATCTCGTCCCATTCGTACTCGCGCAGCTCCCGCGGATCGTCACGCGTGCCCCCGGATTCGGCCAGTGGGTGCAACTTGGGACCCGCCTGATGGGGTCCGGGACCGTAGGCCGCTTGGCTTTCCGGAACAGTCATGGTCGGGTAGCCTACTTCTTCCGGCGGCTGCGCGCCTTCCTTCACTAAACCGACTTTGAAGGATTGGGTCAGGAGCCACGCCTCATCGGAGTGACCGATCGAGTTGAAGAACTCCGTCGCATCCTGGCCCCAGGCCTCGATCAGGATCTCGGCGCCGCCGGGATGGCGGTACATCCACTCGCTGACGTCGTAGACGCCGCCGCAGAAGACAATCCAGAAGTCGCCGGCCTTGTCGTGGCGGAGGATTTCGTCCCAATCGTACTCGGGGAGACCGGGCGCTTCAGCCACGGCGACCGCACTCCCCGCTCCCGGGTCCGCGCCAACGGCGTACCCATCGCTCACACCCGTTCCCGCCCGTTCCTCCGCGCGATCCCCTGTCCGCTCCACTGTGCTGCCCCCAATCGGTCTTTCGATGTGCCGAGAGTTGTCGGCGTAGCGGCGCCGGTCCCCGCACTTTCCTTTGCTATTGGATTTGCGGTAGTGATCCTGGTAACTGTCTAAACGACGGGATCAAGAGAAATGTGACGGAGAGAGCGATGACGTGCGTCTTGGATGGAACGCCCAAAAGCGGGGGGTGCCGGATGGGATTCTAAGTAGTGGACGATGTAGCGAGTTCTTGCTGGATACCTGGCAGATGTATCCCCGGATCCCCGATCATGATCCGCCCCACGAACTCCTCCACGCCCCGCCGGGGTATGCCGTCCTCGGCGTTCCCCGCCTTATCGCTGGAGGAATAGGAGATCGTGTGCGCGCCGTCGCCGGATACAGTGAATGGTCCGCTGTACGCCTGCGCCGCCCCGCCGTTGAGGCTGTAGGTCTCATCACGGAATCCTCCTGCTCAGAGCAACATCGTTGCGGACAATCGCTCCCCATGCTCAGTCCGCCGCGTCGCCGTCCAGTGCCGCCCGCATCGCCAGCGGGTCCCAGTACGTCATTACCGTCGCGATCTTCCCCGCCGCGTCCACGGTCATCACGTCAATCCCCTCGAAGGTCACCGCCCGTCCATTCCGGCCAATGCAGCGCCCGGTCCACTTGATCGCCGCGCTATTGCCGACAACAAAGATGGCGTCCTCATAGCGGCCAACCTGCTCGACTGCATCACAGAGACGCTGCATCGCCTGTCGCAACGCCGCGTGACCGACAAGGGGCGGTGTGCCGACCGGGTCGTGACTGACCGCGTCCGCCGCGAACGCAGCGAGCCACGCATCCGGGTCCATGGCGCAGATGCCCGCGAAGTACTGTCGCACCGCCTGCTCGATGATCTCCGCTGCCATCCGCTCGCCTTCCGATCTCTCTTTGCCGATCATCGCTGCCGATCCGCCCCATCCGGCGTCATTCCACGCGGCGGCGCCACAGTGCAATCGGCATCAACATGATGGCGAGAACGTCGTGAAGGCGCCGCGATAGCTGTACGCGCCGCCGAGCGCATTCGAGGTCGCGGTCCGCGCGAACCAGGGGAGGAAGGCCGCATCCGGCAGGCTGTAGGTACGTCCGTCGCGCATCGTGACCGGGAACGACGAGCCAACGAGCGGGTCGCCCACTTCGAGCAGATTCGTGCAACCGTAGAGCGCGGCATCCCCCGAGGGCATCTGCCACGGTGGCACAGCGTTCGTCAGAAACGGATCGTTGAGCCACTCCACCACCTCGTGGGCGATCAGATTCACGTCACTGAATGCGGAGGTGAAGACCGCGCCCGCGTCGTTATTCGCACCGCCGAAGGTGCCCGGCGCGACGTAGGCGCCGAAGACATAGGTGTACAACCGCTGCACGCTATGTGCGTCCGTGGCGGAGTAGGTGTTGTGATACGCGACCAGACAGCAGAGATCAACGCCTTCGACTGCCGCCGTGTAGTAGGTGGACGTGTTGTCGGTCAGGAAGAGGACCAGGGCGCGTGGATCGGTGTGCGACGCAGTAAGGATGGTTTCGAGTTGCGGCGAGAGCCAGGCGTCGTGGACCAGCCCGATGCGTTCGCCTGCGGTCTGCCCGGTAAATTCCCGCCCTTCCGCCGCCGGTACGATGATCGTCTGTGTCGGCAACTCGTGCGGTTCGAGGCGGATATGCCAGTGCGGGCTGGTCGTCGTGACATCATGCCAGAAATTGGCGCGCTGCATCGCGTCGCCGTACTGCGTCGTGCCACTCTTAAACTCGGCGTCCTCGAAGAGGGGTGACGCCTCGGTCAGCCGCACTTTCGTGTCGCCATCGAGCGCGACGCCGTTGGCGAAGACGAAGCGGAGCGGCACGATCTGCACGGGGACGACCGTCGTGCGCGAGCCGGCCGCCGGGTCGGTGCCAACCATCTGGTAGGGAAACGCCGTCCCCTGATCGATAAATGAGCCGCTCCACGTCGGTACGGTTATCGTCCGCGCCTCCGGTTTATCGCTATGCGCCGTTTTGCGGGCGATGGACGGCGTGCCGGGCGGCGCGCTCGCCGAGGCCGACATCGCCCCCAGGACGCTCCCGATCACCAGCAGCGCACACGTCCCATGCGCCACCACCACGTACCCCGGACGTCCCCACCGCTCCCTTTTCATCATCATCTCTCCCCTTACCCCTACACGATGTGCATGTTCGACATGCGTCAGTATGAATTACTCTATCGGCTGCGGGTCTCGCACACATCGGGAGAACTACCCAATTCTCGCGCGGACATTTCCGGTGAAACGGAGGATCGGATTGGGTAATTCTCCCCATTGGCGGGTAGGCGATGGGGATTATGTCAGCCGCTGCTCGACGGCAAAGCGGGTGGCGGCGGCGCGGGTGGCGACGTTGAGTTTGCGGTAGATGGAGGTCAAGTGGCGACCGACGGTGCGGGGGCTGAGGGCGAGCCGCTCCGCGACTTGCCCGTCGATCAACCCTTCCGCCACGAGGCGGAGGACTTCGACTTCGCGCGCGGAGAGGTCGGCGGGAAAGGCAGCCGGGGTGGGTCGCGCCTTGGCAAGTCGCGCGGCGAGGGCATCGGCGCGGGCGAGGGCGGGCTTGGCGTCGAGCGGCACACAGATCGCCCGCGCCTCATTCGCCCGAGGGAAAATTGCAGCCAGCCCCGCGCGTGTGAATTCGCGTCGCTGTCCGGGATCAGGGCGAGCGCCTCCTCGTAGCGTTGCGCCGCAGTGACCCACGCATAGGTCCGCTGTGCCTCTTCACCCGTTTTGACGAGCCATTCGACCGCCCGCGCATCATCCGCCTGATTGAAATGGTGCGCTACCGCATGAGGATCGGGGTGTGGGGTCGCCGCGATCGCTTCCGCGATTCGCCGGTGCCAGAGCCGACGCCGTGACGCCAGCATTCCCTCGTACAGCGAATCGCGGATCAGAGCGTGGGCAAATCGCACGGCGTTCCCATCCGCCGTCTCATCCAGCACGTGCGCCGCCACCGCCCGCTCTGCCAGATCGAGCAGTACATTCTCTTCCGTGTCGCTCACTGCGGCCCAGAGATCAAGCGGCGCCTCCGGCCCGATGATCGCCGCGACGGCCAACAGATGATCCGCCTCTGCCCCAAGCCGCGCCAGGCGGGCGTCAATCACCTGCCGCAGCAGCAGTGGCACGCGTGCCCGGGTGAGGTCGTGGAGCATCCAATCGCCGTCGCGCAGATACAGAAACCCTTCCTCCTCCAGCGTCCGCAGCAGTTCGACGCAGAAGAGCGCGTTCCCCTCAGAGCGCACGGTCAGGTAGGCGGCTAGACGCCGCGCATCCTCATCCGCGAGCGCGTAGCGGGCGTGGACGAGGGAGCAGATGTCATCGCTCGTCAGGGGAGCAAGATCCACGCGCGTGGCATCGGCTTCCCGCACGAGGGCGGGGAAGATCTGATAGAGCGGATGCGCGCGGTCGAGTTCATCGCCCCGATACGTGCTGAGAATGAGCAGCGGCGCGGCGTGCATGGAATGGCTCAGAAAGCGCAGGAGGTCGAGGCTGGCGGGATCAACCCAATGCACGTCCTCCAGCACGAGCAGAAGCGGCCGGTGCGCAGCGAGGGCGATGAGGAAGTCCCGGACGCGTGCAAAGAGCATCATCTGGTTGAGCATGTCAGCGGCTGGCGCATCGGCGGTGAAGGGGGCGGGCAATGAGAGGCCGGGCATGGAAGGGGCATCCCCAAGGATTTCACGCCACGGCCCATACGGCGGTGTTTCCGCAAGGTCGTAACACCGCCCGGTGAGGACACAGACATTCTGCAAGGAAGCCTCCTCGCCGATGGTCCGCGCGAGGGCGGTCTTGCCGATCCCGGCCGCACCGCCGATGAGGGTCAGGCCGCCGTGCCGGTCGAGCGCGGCATCGAGGCGATCGCGCAGCACCGCGAGTTCTCGCTCCCGTCCGACGAGGAGAGGGACGCGAGAACGGTCTGGCGCGCTAGCCATGGCATCATCTCCCTGCGTGGCACGCCCGAATACTGCGAAGGATCGGAGGGCGGAGCATGCCGGTAAAAACCGCACAGGCCAAAAAGCGAGAGGCATCTACTTGATAGAACGGAAATCGTGGCGAGATGTGACGGCGGCACGCACTAACCCAGTGTGTCATGGCTTCCCGGTAAGCCGTCACCCGTGCGCCGGGAGTAGGATAAATTCCTGCCATCATGCACGATGGTCGGCGAACAGCGTAACCGGACCAAAAAACATCGGCGCGAAGATGACAACGAGTTCATAGGGTGGATTGACGAAATGTCAAATAAAGTACGCGAACGACTGCGATCTCCAGCGTTACGAGATGGAGCACGGCGGAGTCTCCGGTTGGGGTAGACCTTAAGTGGACGTATCGCGTGGGAGAATCTCGAATGAATCAAGGATGACCAATGATAAGTATGCCGAGAATTTTCGGAACTCGTGTTGGTACGCAAAATTAGCCCATAACAACGCCGGCGCTCTGGCGTTAAGGATTTGTGACGATATAAGCGATAAGAGAAGAGAGTCTAAGGAAGCGTCATCGCGGCGATGCTCCGACAACCGACGCTTGCGCCGCGCCTGCGCGAGCGTTTGGAGATGGTCAAAGCGGCCAGTCTCGGTGCCGATTGGGAGGAGATCGCTGCGTGGAGCGGGCGGAGACCGCGCACCGTGCGGCAGTGGCTCAAACGGTTCGTGGCGGGCGGCATCGCTGCCCTTGCCGATGCGCCGCATCCCGGTCCTCCGCCCACTGCCGATGCCACCTACCCTCGCGCCCGCGACGCCCGCGCCGACCGTGATCCCCGTGCGCTCGGTCTGTCCTTTGATGCGTGAACCTCAGCGCGCTTGAGTGCGTATCTCGCGGAAATGACCGGGGTACGGATCACCCCGGGATGGATGCGCATCCTCCTCACCCGGCATCGTTTGCGGTGTGGACGCCCGAAACACACCCTCGATCACCTGCGCGATCCCGATGCGGTGGCGGCGTGCGCAGCGGCGATTGCCGAAGCGGAAAAAAAAAGTAACGAGCGAACCTGAGCGGTATGCACTGCAGTACCAGGACGAGACACACGTCGAGACGAATCCGTAGTTAGCCAAGCAGTGGCATCGGATCGGGCGGCAGCAACGGATTGCCTCGGTGGGAGTGAATCGGCGGGTGACGGTCTTTGGCAGCAAGGAGAGCCGGGGGCGCGGGCGGGTGGAGGTGGTCTGTGGCGGACAGGAGAGCGCCTGCTTCGCCCGGTATCTTCGTGCGCTCGATCAACGGCACAGGACGACCGGGCGGGAGGTTTTCCTTGTGCTCGACAACGCCTCCTGTCACACAAGTGTCGTCAGTCAGCAGGCGCTGGCAGCGCGCGGCGTGGGTGCGCTGGCGCTCTTCGTCGTCGCGGAGGCGCGAGTGCGCAGCCCGATGGCGCCGCTCGCACTCTTCACGGTACGCAACTTCTCCGGCGCGAACCTCGCCACATTGGGCGTCTACGCGACGCTCGCGGGCGCGGGGTTCCTGATCGTCATCTACGTGCAGAACGTCCTGCGCTACTCCGCCCTGGCCGCCGGGGCGGTATGGCCCACGGCGATTCATGGCAGGCGGGCCAATGCTGATGGCGGTTGGCTTCCTGCTCGCTCTCCTGCTCCGGCCGGGAGCGAGCTACTGGACCGGGCTTTTCCCCACCGCATTGTTGCTCGGCGCGGGGTTGTGCGTCACGGTGGCGCCGCTGACGAGAACGGTGATGGGCAGCGTACCGTCGCACAACAGCGGCATCGCCTCGGCGATCAACAATGTCGCCGCACGCGTTGCGGGGCTGCTCGCGGTGGCAGGGTTGGGTGTGGTCGTTTCGCTCGCCTTCACGGCGGGGAAGGCCGGTTCCGGGCTTGCCTCGACGGGAGCGCCGCCCGATGCGATCACCGCCGTCGCGGATGCCTACACGGGTGCATTCCACCGAGCGATGCTCGCATGTGCCCTGCTCGCGTTCGCCAGCGGCCTCGTCGCGCTCGCGATTATCCGGGATCCCGCGCGCGGCGCAGAAATGACGACACAGAACGCGTCGGACGCCTGAATGCTCCTGGCGCGCGCTCCATCGGGTTTCTTCCGTGAGCCGCGTAACCTCTCTGTAGATTCTCACCGCTGATGTTCCGTGCTACAATCCCACCATCAGCGAACGGTGGCACACTCGTGCGACGAGATGGGATGGAGCGAAGGGAGTATCAGGCGATGCGTATCGCGGTCGCGGGCAAAGGCGGATCCGGCAAGACGACAATCTCGGCGACGATGGCGCGGTTGTTTGCCCAGCGTGGGTTCCGCGTCAACGCACTGGACGATGATCCCAATCCGAACCTCGCCAACGCGCTCGGTCTGTCGGCGAATCAGGTCGAGCGGCTGCGCGGTATCGCCCGTGCGGACATCATGGAGGAGCGCGTTGACGCGCATAATCACGCATCGCTGCACCTGACGATCCCCTTCGAAAAAGTGATCAACGACTACGGCGTCGTCGGGCCTGATGGCGTCAGGATGCTGATGATGACCGCTTTGCAGGGCGCGGGAAAAGGCTGACTCTGCGGCCAGCATGCCACGGTTCGTGGCGTTGTCGCCGAACTCGGTAGTTTGCGGCCCGATGATGTGACGGTCCTCGATATGGAGGCATCCATCGAGCACCTTAGCCGCGGGACGCTCCGGGATGTGGAGACGCTCCTCATCGTTACAGAGCCGTACTTCCGCGCCCTCGAGACGCTCGGGCGCACGGTTCCCCTCGCCCGCGAACTCGGCATCCCACAGCTCTACGTGGTCGCCAACAAGGTCCGCTCCGAGCGCGACGAGGCGACGATCCGTGAGTACACCGCCCGCCTCAATCTGGGCCTCCTCGCCGTTGTCCCGTTCGATGAGGCGGCGCAGGAAGCGGATCGGGCGAATCAGGCGCTCGTCGAATACCGACCGACCGCACCCGCCGTGCAAGCGATTGCGCGGATCGTTGACGCGCTTTCCGCGCAGGCGCCCGTCACCCGCTAGCCCGATAGCGATACGCGCACGACGTGATGTATCCATTGCCTACACGGGAGAAACACGACGATGGCGACCGCACGACCACAGTTCACTGTCACCCCGATTGGTGTTGTCCATCGGCCGGGCATGCCCGACGACGCGCGCAGCGAGCCGGGTTCCTACTTCGATCCCTTTGCCGAATCCATCATCGAGATCTTTCCCGAGTGGGAAGCGGCGCTGACGCGCATCGAGGAGTTCAGCCATCTCGTCGTCATTCTCTTCATGGACCGCACTGATCCGCTCACACCGGAAGACCGGCTGATCTGGCGCATGGAGAATCGGGACGATCTTCCGCCCGTCGGCCTCTTTGCCACGCGCAGCCCGCGCCGACCGAACCCCATCGGCCTCAGCTATCCAAAGATCGTGCGTCGGGAGGGACGGAATCTCCACATCATTGGTACGGACGCGTGGCCCGGCACGCCGGTGCTGGACATCAAGGGGTACTACCTGCGCGACGAGCAGCGACGCGACGCGACTGCGCCCTCCTGGCTGCAAACACTCTGGGACGGGCACGACGCGGCGCGCGGCGGACCACCTCCGCTTCGATAACGTACGGAATCTGACGCGGGAGCGTTGCGGGCGGATGCACCGCAATCATTTCGGTGTAAGGGGGGACGCGATGAGATGCCGCAGTCGAACAGAGCGCATACAGAGGCGGCATGCACTTGGCTGGGTGGCGGCGATCAGCGCCGTGCTCATGCTTGCCGCCTGCGGCGGGAGTAGCGCCGCGCCCACCGCGACACCGACGACTGCCGCATCCGCCGCGAGGCCGACCGGCGCGGCCCAGCCCACAACGGCTGCACAGCCGACGGCGGCAGGTGCGTCGAGCGCTGCCCCGACGACGGCCGCTGCAACTTCCGCCCCAGCCGCATCTGCGCCGACTGCGGGAATACCGAAGCGGGGTGGCACGGCAGTGGTCGTGATGAATGCCGATCCCGGCCCGATGAACCCGGCAATCACAACGGCGGGTGGCACGCACACCGTGACGGACCAGATCTTCAACGGTCTGGTCGGCCTCGATGACAATCTGAACCCGGTACCGGAACTCGCCGCCAGTTGGCAAGTAAGCGCCGACGGCAAGACCTACACCTTCCTGTTGCAGCCGAACGTCATGTGGCACGACGGGCAACCCTTCTCCTCAGCCGACGTGAAGTTCACCTTCGAGCAGGGGCTTCTGAAGTTCCACGCGCGCACAAAAGCGGCGCTCGAAGGTGTGCTGGATGGCATTGACGCGCCCGATCCCGGCACTGTCATCTTCCACTTCAAGCAGCCGTACGGGCCGTTCCTCCAGCGGCTGGACGTGGTGGAGGCCTCGATTATCCCGAAGCACATCTATGACGGCAAAGACGTGCAGAATGATCCGGCAAACCTCAAGCCGATTGGTACCGGGCCGTTCAAGTTCGTCGAATATGTCAAAGGCGACCATGTGACGCTGGAGCGCAATCCGACCTACTTCAAGAAGGACGCGAGCGGGATGCAACTCCCGTATCTCGATAAGGCGATCCTGCGGATCATCCCGAACAACACCACTGCGGTTCAGGCGCTGGAGCAGGGGGAAGTTGATTATCTGGGCAGCGTGCCCGGGTCCGATCTGGCGCGCCTCCAGCAGAACTCCTCCCTCACGCTCGTACAGGGCTTCGGCGGCTCCGGTGGATCGGTCTGCCAGGACGTGCTGATCCCCAACCTCGCGAAGAAGCCGTTCGATACCGTGGAGGGGCGGCGCGCCTTCTACACGGCCATTGACCGCCAGTTCATCGTTGATCAGGTCTACTTCAATCAAGGCACCCCCTCGACGGGGCCGATCAGCCGTCAGATGGCATGGGCGTACACGTCGCAGGTGCATATGTACCCGTTCAACGTCGCGCAGGCGAACCAGATGCTCGATCAGGCCGGCTATGCCAGGGGCGCGGACGGCACACGCCTCACCGTGACCTTCACGCATGCCGCCTCCTATGCCAAACTCGGTGAGGCGCTTCGCGAGCAACTGAAGGCGGTCGGGATCAATCTCCAACTGGAGACGCTGGACGTGAACGCCGCCAACGACAAGGTCTTCGTGAAGAAGGACTTCGATCTCGGCGTCGCGTCGTACTGCAACGGCTCCGATCCGGAGGTCGGTGTCCGGCGCGTCTACGTCTCCAGCAATATCGGGCCAATCCTCTTCTCCAACGGCGCGGGATACAAGAACCCAAAGATTGACCAACTCTTCGATCAGGGCGCCGCGCAGACAGATCGCACCGAGCGCGCCAGGACCTACGCCCAGATTCAGCAGATCCTGACCGACGACGTGCCCTATTTCTGGATCGTGGACTCGCAGGGGTATCGAGCATATCGCTCGATCTATAAAGGCTTCCGGACATCGGGCGGTAACATCCTGGAGACGGCCTGGACGACGAAATGAACGCCGGGTCCGCGTCGCTCGGACGGTACCTGATCCGTCGCCTGCTGCAAGCGGCGCCGCTCGTGCTCGGTATCCTCACGATCACGTTCGTCCTGATCCATCTCGCGCCGGGTGATCCGCTCATCTTCCTGGCCGGGGAAGGCGGCAATGCCGCCTTCTATGCCGACATGCGCGCTCGCTACGGCCTCGATCAGCCGCTGATCGTTCAGTTCGGGCACTATATCGTTACCACGTTGCACGGCGATCTCGGCTATTCGTTTTCGTACCAGCAGCCGGTCTTGCAGGTGATTGTGGGTCGGCTCCCCGCGACGCTGCTCCTGATGGGAACCGCGCTCGCGCTCTCGACAACGGTCGGGCTGCTGATGGGCGTCGTGACCGCAATCCGGCCGCATTCCGCGCTCGACCACGGCATCGCCGCCTTCACGCTGACCGCGTACGCGATGCCGGTCTTCTGGTTGGGGCAACTGCTCGTTCTCCTCTTCGCGGTCCGTCTCAATCTCCTTCCGGTCCAGGGCATGGTTACTGTGCGGGAGAACTACACCGGTATTCATCACGTCCTGGATGTGATGCGCCACCTCACGCTGCCTGCGTTGACGCTCGCCCTGCCGCAACTCGCGCTCACCGCCCGGTTAACGCGCACGAGCCTGCGTGAGTCGCTCGCCGAGGAGTACATCAGCGTGGCGCGTGCGAAAGGGCTGTCCGAGCGGGTGGTGCTTTGGCGCCACGCGCTGCGCAATGCTCTCCTGCCGATCGTCACGGTCGTTGGCGGGCATATCGGCGTCGTCCTCACCGGCGCCGCCCTGACAGAGACGATCTTCGCGTGGCCGGGCCTCGGTCGGCTCCTGCTGGACGCGGCGCTGAAACGGGACTACCCGCTCCTGATGGCGATCTTCCTCCTTGTCTCTGCCACGGTAATCGTCGTCAATCTCATCACCGATCTCATTTACACGCTGCTCGATCCCCGCGTGAGGTTCGCCTGAGATGGCGCGGGAGGTAACGGGCGAGCGAATGGCGGCGACACCGGCGACACCGATCACTCTTCAAATGGACCGGCACGGTCGGGATGGCTTCTGGCGCCGCCTCCGCACCCAACCGGCGGCGCTATTCGGCATCGCGGTGATGGCGCTCCTGCTCTTCATGGCGCTGTTCGCGGCGGTAATCGCGCCGGGCGACCCATTCGCGACCTCGCGCGAGGTCTTCCTGCCCCCTTCGGCGGCGCATCCCTTCGGCACGGACGACCTCGGTCGCGATCTCTACCGATCCGTCGTCCATGGCGCGCGCGCATCGCTGCTTGTGGGCCTTGTCACGGCCGGTATCGCGACGATGATCGGCGTGGTAGTCGGCGGGGTCGCTGGCTACGTCGGCGGGTTCACGGACGACATCCTGATGCGCGTCACCGAACTCTTCCAGGTCATACCCCGCTTCTTTCTCGTCCTCATTACCGTCGCGCTCTTCGGGAGCAGCATCCGGACCGTCATTCTGCTCCTCGGTCTGACCTACTGGCCCGGCGCGGCGCGGCTGCTGCGCGGGCAGGTCCTCTCGCTTCGCAACCGCGAACACGTCACTGCGGCGCGAGCAATCGGCGTGCGGGAGTCGGCGATCCTCGCGCGCCATGTCCTGCCACTGGCGCTGCCGCCGATCATCACCCTCTCCGCGCTCACCGTCGGCGGGGCAATCCTTGTGGAAGCCGGACTCAGTTTTCTCGGTCTCGGCGATCGCAACGTCGTCAGTTGGGGGGCGCTCCTCAACGACGCGCAGCAGTTTGTGCGCCGCGCGTGGTGGCTCTCGGCCTTCCCTGGCCTCGCCATCACACTGACCGTGCTCGGCACGAATCTGCTCGCGGACGGTCTCAATGAGGCGTGGAACCCGCGCCTGTCGAGGCGATAACGTCGGTGGTGACGCCCGGCGCGGCCCACAATAACCCGATCAATCCCGCCAGTACGAGAATCGCCCCGCCGCCAATGTAAATGGCAACGATTCCGATGCGGTCTACGAATAAACCCGCGACGCCGATGCTGGCAATCTCGCCCGCCGACCAGACGACATCGAGCGTCGCGAACACCCGCCCCCGGATCCGATCCGGCACCCGGCGCTGGAGGACCGTGCCATAGGTGACCGCGCCGGTTGAGGTACCGATACCGTATGCGACGAGGATCGCAAGCGCGATTGGCAGTGGTGTGAGCAAGCCCAGCAGGATGTCACCGATTCCACGCCAGATATAGGGCCAGAAGATCAAGCGGGCATCCGCGCCGAGCAGGCGCGGCAGCAGGAATGGTCCGATGAGGGCGCCGAAGCCGATCGCGATCAGGAGCCACGCGAACCGGTCGGCGGGCAGGTGCAGGTGGCGCGCTGAAAGCACGACGAGTAGTGCCGCTGTCCCGCCGGTCGCGAATGACGCGAGTGCCTGCGCGACGATCAGCGGACCGACGAATGCATCGTGCCGGGCAAACGCGAGGCCGGCGCGGGCGTCGGCCCAGAATCCGCCGCGCACGTCGCCGTCACCATCGTGGATTGCACGCGGCACGGACGGCAGGCGCAAGAGCATCGTGGCCGAGAAAACGAAAGTTGCGGCATTAAAGAGGAATGCCGCGGTGGTACCGTATGCGAGCAGCAGCCCGCCCGCGCCTGCGGCAGCGACAATCTGCGTCACCTGTTCGGTGGACCAGCCGACGGTGTTCGCGGCGAGCAATGCCTCTTCCTCGACGAGCGATGGCACGAGCGCCCGTGCCGCCGGGCTGAATGGCACGCCCGCCGCCGCCATTCCGACCGCGACAATGATCGCGAGCGGCGCATGCGTCGTAAATGCGAGTACGCACGCGAGCGCGGCACGCGTGAGATCCGCCCCGATCATCACGGCGCGTCGGTCCAACCGATCGACAATGACACCCGCAAGCGGGCCGAGTGCGAGCGTCGCGATAATCTGCGCGAGGGCGAGTACGGCGAGCGCACCACCGGAACCCGTAAGCCGGAACAGCAGCACGACGAGCGCGACGTAATGGAAGGTGTCGCCCAGACTCGAGACGACCTGCGCGAACCACACTGGCCGGTAGCGGTCGTTGCGCAGGATGCGCACGTACGGGGAGAAAATATCCGCGATCCGTGCCACAACTTCTCCTCTGTCGTGCCAATATCTGTGCCACGCCTTTGCCTTCTGGCCGGTGTGGGGGATTTGCTTGTCGAGGCTGCTACCCTGATCTGTGCCACCGATTACTCGTCGGTGATCTTCACCCGGCGTCGGTAGGTTCGCGTGCCGCCACGCTCTTTGCGGAGCCGCGCGCTTTTCTTCCGGTGGCGCTCCAGCCATTCCTCCATGATGCGGCGAATCAGGTCGGACGTCGTGACATCGAAATCAACAGCGGCATCGTCAATGGCGTGTTTCAACTCCCGCGAGACGGCAATGCTGACCTTGGTGGTGTACTGCGTCGGCCGGGGCGCGTGCCAGTGATACCTCCGCTTTTCCGTCGCGGATTCGGCATCACCGCGAAAAAATGTCACGGCGCCGTTGTTGACATCGGCGCTCACCGTCCAGCCGCTCCTCAGCCAGGCGCGCGATTGCGGATGGTCGGAGCGGAGCGAGTTTGCCCACCACATGCTGCGCTGCCACGCCGTTTGCGGCAACGGTGCGCCGAGAATCGCTTCAATCTCTGTAAAGGTGAAGCACACTTCATCGCCCGCCAGCGTCACCAGATATTCGGAGAGCGGCTCGTATTTCCCGGACATTGTTCCCCCACGACCGTGCCATACCCGTGACCAAACGCCTCTCTTCGGACGATAACGATTTTACCGCATCGCGAACCGGGAATCGCGCCGCCAGGGTGTACACTGCATGGTAATGAAACGACCTTGCGCTGCATCTGCATCAACGTAGCGCACGGAAACGGAGGCCCTGATGGCAGTTTTCGCACCCCCTGCCCCAATTGCGGCGCCCCCCGAGCCGATCACCGAGCCGCAACCCGAACACCGCAAGGCCCCGGAAGGGCCGATCAAGGTCGTCCACGCCTTCTGGCTGGCAGGGATGAGTTGCGATGGGTGCAGTATCTCCACGACGGGCGCGACGAATCCGAGCGTCGAGGACTTGCTGACCGGCAGCATCGCCGGTTTGCCGACGGTCGTCCTCCATCACCCGGTGCTCGCCGTCGAGAACGGCGAGGAATTCATTAAGCCGTTCCAATTGGCAGCGGAAGGCAAACTGGACGCACCGTATGTTTGCGTCTACGAAGGCTCGATCGCGGATGAACGGATCGCCGCCGAGACGGGCGGCTACTTCTCCGCGATGGGCGATCACGCGATTGAGGGCAGCGAGCGGCCCTTCCCGACCGCGACGCGCTTGAAGCAAATGTCGGCAGGAGCGGCGGCAGTGATCGCCATCGGCACCTGCGCCACCTGGGGCGGCATCCCCGCCGCAGTCGGCAACGTCACCGGCGCGATGAGCGTGATGGACTTCCTCGGCGCGGATTACCGCAGCGCGCTCGGTCTGCCCGTCATCAATATCCCCGGCTGCGCGCCCGTCGGCGACAACTTCACGGAGACGGTCGCGGCGATTTTGCTCTTCCTGCAAGGGATGGGGCCGCTGCCGGAGTTCGACGAACTGGGTCGGCCCGCCTGGCTCTTCAGCGAGACGGTCCATCGCGGCTGCACCCGCGCCGGGTACTACGAGGAGGGCGTCTTCGCCGAGGCGTATGGAGACAAGGAATGCCTCGTCGAGGTCGGTTGCTGGGGTCCGGTCGTCAACTGCAACATCGTCTCGCGCGGCGCGCAGTCGCACATGGGCGGCTGCATGGCGGCGGGTGGCCCCTGCATCGGCTGCACGATGCCGGGCTTCCCGGACAAGTTTGCCCCATTCTATAAATCGCCGCCTGGGGCATTCATTTCGAGTAACGCCTCACGGACCTACGGCGCCGGGATCCGGCGGCTGCGCGCCTTGAGCAATCATTACGGCAACCGCGAGGTGCGCTGGGACAAACTGAACGATGGCGTCGTGCCGAGCGGCTGGGGCGAAATCGAGAAGCCGAACACCTTCGATAAGACGGTCCATTTCTTCTATGAGAAACTACAATCGCGTGGCGTGCGCAAGCCGGGGCGGGAAACGGATCGCTACTGGTCGACCGACCCGCCGTCGCGCCATCGCGGCATGCAGGTCCCGCGCGACGTTTCCACGACCGGGGGCGAGGAGGCGGCGCGCCACGGCGAGGGTGGCGTGCCCCCGCCCGACGGCAGCGGATCATAGGACGGAGGGAATGCGATGATTGCCGGGTTATACACCATCTGGGCCATCTGGCTCGCCATTGCGGTCGTCGTGATCCTGATCGCCGCCGCTCTCCTGATCGCGATTCTGCTCGTCGCCCGGAGCCTCGTCGCCCACGGTTTGCAGGCGCTCGCGGCGGCGGACGCGATTGCGGAGGAGACGAAAGTCATCTGGGCGCTTGCGGACACGAACGTGGTCGCCGGGGAAATCCTCGCAACCACGGAGAGCATCGAGGCGCATGGTGGCCGGATCGCCGGGGCGCTCCACGAGACGCCTGCGATCCCCGGATACGGAGGGTAATGATGATGTCATACATGCCACTTTTTGCGGCCAGCGAACGCGCGGCCTATACCGTCTGGTGGATCTCACTCGCGATTGGCGTGGTCGTGATCCTCGTCGTCGCCGCGCTCCTGACGATGATTGTCCGCACCGCGCGCGTCCTGGATGGCGCGGTCGGGCAGATCTGGGTCGTTGGGCAGCGGATCGCGAACAACACCGTCCATATCCCGATGCTGCACCGGACGAATCAGGTCGTAGACGACATCCTCACCCATGCCGTCGGCATTGATGGCGCGGCGGCAGCGATAGAAAGCCATGCGGAAGGATGCCCCGGTTGCCCGCAGTGCGTCCGCCCCGGCGGGATACGGAGGCTGGCATGAGCGTCCTTCTCGTCGTGCTTTCCGCCCTCGCGGTCGTCGTCCTCTTTGGCGCGCTCGTCGTCTATCTGAACCAGATCATCGCCGCGCTGGAGAGCATCGGCGGTGAGGCAAAGGGCTATAGCAAGCGCGCGAGCAACCTCAGCAAGATCGCTATGGGCGTGCGGGCGATCGAGCAGGAGACCGGTCATCTCGGCCCGGAAGTGACGCGTCTCAACGGTACGCTCACCCATGCCGCCGGTGGCTTGCAGAGCATTGACGACCATCTCGTACGGACGATTGATGCCGTCGTGCGGCAGGGAGGCTAACCCACCATGACCGTCGCGATTGCCGTTCCCATCGCAGTCTATGTCATCTGGTGGATTACCCTGGCTGTCGCGGTGTTGATCGTCTTGCCGCTGGCGGTCTACTTGCTGCATCGGGCCTTCGCGGCGGCGCGGCAGATTGAATACTATGCGGCAAAGACGCTGGA